>DASWOS010000446.1:0-8768 GCA_036398645.1 Dokdonella sp.
AGCAGGCCGCTCGTCGCGATGCGCCGCCGCGCGGTCGCGAGCGCGCGCGCGACCGCACCGGCGTAGCGCGCCGACTCCGCGGGCTCGCGCGTGTACGCCTGCACCGTGTGCATCGCGTTCAGCGTCTCGCTCGCGACCGCCGACGCGTCGGCGATGCGGTCCTGGCTCTCGCGCGAGAGCGTCTGCACGCGGCGGCCGAACACGACGATCGGCAGCACGACCGCCGGGATCACCAGCGCCGAGAGGCCGGCCAGGCGCGCGCTCGTCGCGACCATCGCAGCGGCGGCGCCGACGAGCATGACCGCGCTGCGCAGCGCGATCGACAGAGTCGAGCCGACCACGGTCTGCACGAGCTCGGTGTCGGCGGCGAGGCGCGAGACGAGCTCGCCGCTGCGCGTGCGCTCGTAGAACGCCTGGTCGAGCGTCAGCAGATGATCGAACAGGCGCCGGCGCAGGTCCGCGGCGACGCGCTCGCCGAGCAGCGCGATGCAGAAGAAGCGCGCCGCGGTCGCCACGGCGAGCACGCCGGCGAGCGCGAACAGGCCGACGAAGCTCGCCTCCACGTGAGCGGTGGCGCCGCGCGCGAAGCCGTGATCGATGATCATGCGCGCGGCCTGCGGCAGCGCGAGCGTCGCCGCCGACGACACCGCGAGGAAGCACAGCCAGCCGGCGGCGAGCGCGCGGTGCGGACGCAGGTACGGCAGCAGCCGCGCGAGCGTGCGCAGGCGGCGCGGCGGAGCGGGCGGTGGGGTCAAGATCGCGGGTCGGCGGCGGGGTGGTCGGGCCGACGTGCGGGCGCGTGCGCTGCGTTCAAGGCGACGGCTCGACGTGGCCGCGGCCGCGCGTCAGGTCGCGCACGTACGCGGCGAGCGCGTCGACGCGTTCCTTCGGCAGCTCGAGCTCGAGCACCGCCCCGGATTCGCCGAACGACTCGCCGCACTTGCCCGCGCCGAACGCGTCGAAGTGCGCGTGCAGCGCGGCCGCGGCCGGGAAGTCGCAGCGCACGCGCACGCGCGTGCGCTCGATCAGCGGCCGCTTCCCGGCCAGCCGCAGGCATTCCGCCGCGCAGCCGCCGTACGCACGCACGAGCCCGCCGGCGCCGAGCTTGACGCCGCCGAACCAACGCGTGACGACGACGACGACGCGGTCGAGCGCCTGACCCTCGATCGCCTGCAGGATCGGCTTGCCGGCCGTGCCGCCGGGCTCGCCGTCGTCGCTGAAGCGGTACGCCGGGCCGATGCGGTAGGCCCAGCAGTTGTGCGTCGCCTCGCGCACGCCGACGCGCGCGACGAACGCGAGCGCCACGGCGACGTCGTCCGCCGGCGCCGCGTTCGCGACGAAGCGGCTCTTGCGGACCTTCTGCGCGAGCCGCGCTTCGCCGGCGAGGGTCTGAGGAACGGCCATCGCCGCATTGTACGGGCGCACCGCCGCCGCTCCGCGCGGCGACTTGCTAGAGTGCGGCGCTTCGCATTCGATCGAGCGCAACGATGACGACCACCGCCGAACCGTATCCGATCGGCACGCCGGGGCGCCCGTGGGGCGACGCCGAGAAGGCCGCGTGGCGTGCGCGGCAGGCGCGTCGGCGCAGCTACGAAGACGACGTGCTCACCGCGATCGAGCGCCTGCGCGCGCGCTTCGACGTCGTCGAGTACGGCCGCCTCGACGATGCGCCGGAGGCCTATCCGCTGCTCGCGATCCGCAGCCGCGGCTGGCGCGACGATCGCCCGATCGCGCTCGTCACCGGCGGCGTGCACGGCTACGAGACGAGCGGCGTGCACGGCGCGCTGCGCTTCGCCGAGCGGCACGCGGAGGACTACGCCGAGCGCGCGAACCTGCTCGTCGCGCCGTGCGTCAGCCCGTGGGCCTACGAGCGCATCCAGCGCTGGAACGCGCATGCCATCGATCCGAACCGCTCGTTCCGCGCGGACGGTCCGGCCGCGGAATCGGCCGCACTGATGCGCCTCGTCGCACCGCTGCAAGGCCGCGTGCTCGTGCACGTCGACCTGCACGAGACGACCGACAGCGACGAAACCGAGTTCCGCCCGGCGCTCGCCGCGCGCGACGGTCTCGCGTTCGTGCCGGGCACGATTCCGGATGGGTTCTATCTCGTCGGCGACGCCGAGAACCCGCAGCTCGCGTTCCAGCAGGCGATCGTCGCCGCGGTCGCGAAGGTCACGCACATCGCACCGGCGGACGCGAACGGCGAGATCATCGGCTCGCCGGCCGTCGCGCCGGGCGTGATCCTCTACGCGCTGCGCGAGCTCGGCCTGTGCGCGGGCCTGACCGGCGCGCCGTACACGACGACCACCGAAGTCTATCCGGACAGCCCGCGCGCGACGCCGGAGCAGTGCAATGCCGCGCAGGTCGCAGCCGCGTGCGCGGCGCTCGACTACGCGCTCGCACACGCATCGAATGCGAGGTGATTCGCCGCGGCACCGCCCGCTCGCGCTTGGGAGGCGCAGACGGACGCGCCCGGCGACGGCTCCGCTCGCGACGCGCGGCGGTGCCGAGGCACGGTGCCGGCGCTACGAATGAATCGATCCGACGCGCCGATTCACGCCGTCGCCGCGATCGCACGGCAGCGCGCCTTTCGTGACCCACCGCGCCGAATCGAAAACCGGCGCCGAACGCGGCGCGGTCATTCGGCCGGCGGCCGTTCGAGCGCATCGCGCAGCGTCCGCAACGCCGTCGTCAGCGTCGCCGGTTCGAGCAGCGCCTTGCGTGCGGCGCCGACCGCGCGGCGAACGTCCGCCGGCGCTCCGCCGCGCTCGATCAGCGCGATCGCGCGCGTACGGCTCGCGACGACCGCGTCGATCCAGTCCGCCGGCTGCACGGCGCGCCAGCGGCGCGTGACCAACCGCGCCGCGCGGAACGCCGGCGCGAGCGGAACGAGCGCGTCGACCGCCGCGGCGAACGCGCTCGACGAACGCACCGGCGCGGCCGGATCGAGCGCCGCGGAGAGCGCCGCGAGCGCATCGGCGAGGCGCCGGCGCAGCACGCCGGTCGAGCGCACCGGCAGCACGTACCAGGCTGCGGCGACGCCGATCAGCGCGCCGATCACGATCTCCTCGAGGCGGAGCGGCAGCACGTGCGAAGGCGGCTCGTCGGCGAAACCCTGCAGCAGCGCGAGCGCGACCGTGACGAACAATGCCCACGCGACGTAGGTGATCGGCCGCAGCCAGACGCCGAGGAACAGCGCGACGAGGATCAGCGCGGCCGTGCCCGCGTCGTGAGCGCCGACGTGCACGTCCGCGGCCAGCGCGAGCACGGTGCCGGCCGCGGCGCCGACGACGCGCAGCACGCTCTTGTACGCGACGTCGAGCCGGCCGCGATTGCCGCTCTGCACGATGTACGCGGTCAGCACGATCCAGGCCCAGCGCTCGCCGAAGCCGACGTAGCCGACGACGAACGCCGCGGCGAGGCCGACCGCCATCTGCAGCGCCATGCGCGTCGCCGCATCGGGCTTCAGGCCGCCGGTGCGCTCGGCGTCGCGGCGTTCGCGCGCGGGCGCGACGTCGGCCGAGCGCGGCCGCGGCAGGACGCCGATCTTCCACGCGAGCGCATGCAGCGCGCCGACCCAGAACAGCGCGAGCAGCGCGACGACGATCGGCAGCAGCGCGGGCGGTACGGGTCCCGGCGACGCGCCTGCGACGTGCGGCACGACCAGCAGCGTCACGAACGGCAGCGCGATCAGCGAACCGAGGCGCCGCGCGGTCGCGCCGAAGCGGCGCAGCCAGATCGACGCGAACAGCCCGGCGACGAACACCGCGGCGCCGATCCAGGGGGCATGGCGCAGCAGCGCGCCGACGCCGACCGCGGCGAGACCGACGACCGGCAAGGCGAGCGCGGACTCGAGCCGTTGCCGCCGATCGTGATCGAGATGGCTGCGCGACAGCGATATCGCCAGCACGACCGCGAGCACGGCCGGCCCGCGCCCCGGCGCGATCGCGAGCGTGCAGGCGAGCGCCGCGAGCGCGGCGAGCATCGCGACGATCGCCTCGCGCAACGCGCGCTGCACGGCGGGCCATCCGTGCGACGCATGCGGCAGCGGCGCGGCGGCGTTCATCAGACTCCTCAAATTCGTTCCACGATGGCTCTGCGCCGCGGCGGCGCGCCACCGCCGGCAGCACGATTGTCGCAGACCGCATTCCCGCCCGGCGGCGCGGCCATCGAAAATTCGCGAGCACGCCCCATGTGCTCCGGTAGGGTGCGGCTCGCCCGCGCCCGCTTCGGCGCCACGCGATCGTGCGCGGCACGGGCGGCGGTGCACGCAGGCGCGCTCGGCCGACCGGGTTGTTCGCCGCGGACGAGGCCGCAGGTCCGGTTCGCGCGAACCCGCGCGGAGCGACGCGCGGAACCTCGGCCGCGCGGCGCGCTCGCGATGCCGGCGGCGGAGCGGCCGCCGCTCGACGTGCAGATGCGTCACGGCGCGCGGCGCGGCAGACTGCCGCAACGTGCACGTAACAGGGCCGCGACGCGGCGCCGATCCCGAACGACGGAGACCACGACATGACGACTGAACGCGCGATTCTCGCCGGCGGCTGCTTCTGGGGCATGCAGGAACTGATCCGCCACATGAAGGGCGTCGTCTCGACGCGCGTCGGCTACACCGGCGGCGACGTCAAGAACGCGACCTACCGCAACCACGGCACGCACGCCGAAGCGATCGAGATCGTGTTCGATCCGGCGCAGCTCAGCTATCGCGAGCTGCTCGAATTCTTCTTTCAGATCCACGACCCGACCACGCGCAACCGGCAGGGCAACGACATCGGCACGAGCTACCGGTCGGCGATCTACTTCACGACGCCGGAGCAGGAGAAGATCGCCGAGGACACGATCGCGGACGTCGACGCGTCGGGCCTGTGGCCCGGCAAGGTCGTGACCGAAGTCGAACCGGCCGGCGACTTCTGGGAAGCCGAGCCGGAACACCAGGATTACCTGCAGCATTATCCGCAGGGCTACACCTGCCATTTCCCGCGCCCCGGCTGGCGGCTGCCGAAGCGCGCGACGGCCGCGGCCGGCTAGGCCGAAGACGTCCGCGGAGGCCGCGCCGTTCGGGCCGGCTGCAGCCGCGATCGCACGACGCCGCTGCAGGAGCCGGCTGCAGCCGCGACCCGCGCCACGCGCCGCTGTAGGAGCCGGCTCAGCCGCGACCCGCACCGCGCGCCGCTGTAGGAGCCGGCTCAGCGGCGATGCGCGCAGTCCACGGGGCAGGATTCGCCCGTCGCCCCGGACGCCGCACGATCGCGGCTGAAGCCGCTTCCTACGAGGCGTTCAATGCGTTCGGATTGCGCCACGCGGCGCATGGACACGAAACCGCATGTCGGGCGAGGCGCGCGCTGCATCTGCACCGGCGCCTCTCGAGCTTGCAGCCTGCCGACAACCCGGACGCTGCGCGTGCGTCGATTGCGATGGGTGCCTGCATACGCCGGCGCCGGCCGTCGCGCCGCGTGCACACAGCGGTACTGTCTCGCGCCGCGCGCACGCAGCCGCACTGATCATCTCGTGTCGCACGCGCACGCCGTCGCACTGATCTCGCGCCGTGCGTGCGCGCAGCCGCACTGGTCTCGCGCGCCGCGCCGGATGCTGTCGCGGAACGCGGCGATGCGGACCGCGTCACGCGCTCCGGCCGAGCGCGTACCGGCGGCAATGCTCGAGATAGGCCGCTTCGTGGCTGCCGGACAGATCGACGACCGCCTGCCACAGCCACGGCGGCGCCTCGATCGCGCCGTGGCGGTCGAGCACGGTGCGCCGCCAGGCCACGCGCGTCGCCGCGTCCATCTGGCGCGCATGCGCCTTGCCGACGACGTAGGCGAGATGTCGCGCGGCGCGGACCGCCTGCCGCCGCGTGAACTGGCGCACCTCGAGCTTGAGGTCCTGCGGAGCGAGCTCGCGGATGAAGACCGGCTTGCCGAGCAGCTCGGCCGCGATCATGCGCCGGCCGAGATGCGGCGAAAGCGCGAGCGCGCCGGCGACGACGCGTTCGGCCGGGTTCTTCGGCATGCGCGCGCGCGGTGCCGCCGGCGCGGCCGCCTTCGCCGCTTCCTTGACGTCGACGAGCGCGAAATTCTCGCGGCCCTTGGCGCCGCGCGTGGCGACGATGCCGGCATAGCGCAGCAGACCGAGCGAGCTGCAGCCTTTCATCCAATACGCGGCGTCGACCAGACGCAGCTCGCGCTCGCGGTCCTCGCCGTCGAGCGAGAGGATCAGCCGCTTGATCTGCGCATCCGCGAACAACGCGTCGAGCGCGCGCCGCTCGCGCGCATCGAGCGCCCAGAAGCGGTCGCCGAGCGGAATCTTCGGCGCGGTGCCGTCGATGCGTTCGCGCGCGAGATCGCGCCAGCGCCGTCCGACCGCGCGCCGCTTGACGGTGCGCACGACGTCCGGCTCGGCGCCGAGGTCGCCGGCGTCGCGGCGCGCGAGCGCATGCGCGTAGCCGTCGACCATCTGCTCGATCATGCGCGCGGTGGTGACGCCCGGCAGGTCCGATCCGCGCGCGGCGGTCGCGAGCGAGAGGCCGAGCCGGATCAGGTCGTGCGCCGGATTGCCGATGACGGTCTGGTCGAGATCGCGGATCTGGATCTCGACGTTGCCCTCGCCGTCGCTGAGCGGGCCGAGATTGCCGAGATGGCAGTCGCCGCAGATCCAGATCGCCGGTCCGCTCGGCAGCCGCGCGGCGACCGGCGACGCGGCCAGCCACTCGTAGAACTTCGCGGTGTTGCCGCGCACGTACGCGTGCGCGGAGCGCGCCATCTTGAGCGTGCGTTCGGCATCCAGCCTCGAAAGGCGCTCGGCGGACAGGGGCGGCATCGTGCAAGTCTCCAGGACGAACGGCGTTCGGGCAATCGCCGGCGCATGCGCGTGAACGCGTGCAGCCGCCGTTTCATCGGTGCGGCGTGTTTCGGTGCAATTGCAGTCCGCTGGGGCGGCCGCGCGGCCGTGCAGCGGTCCGGCGGCCCGCGTTGCGCAGGCGTCCGCAGCGACGGCCACGATACGCGATCGGCGGCCGCGACGCGCGCCTAATCCGCGCCGAGCCGGAAATCGCGCGCGAGTCGTTCGAGGCGTCCGGCGGCATCGGCGACCGCGGCGATGCCGCCGGCCGCCTGCGCCAGCGCGGCGAGCCGTTCGCGGATCAGCGCCTGCTCGACGAGCAGCGGCTCGACGCCGCGCAGCATCGTGAACGTCATGCCGGCGTTCGCGCCGGGCCGCGCAGGACTCGCCGGCTGCCGCGCCAATGCCGTCGACGCCGCTCCGACCGCGTGCATGAGCTCGAACGACGCGCCGAGCAGTGCCGCACGTTCGGCGTGCGCATCGGCGCCGGTGCGGCCGAAGCTCTGCACCAGCGTGCGCAGCAGCAGCCCGTATGCGGCGCAGGCGAAATCGAGCAGCCGTGCGCTCTGCGGCTCGTCGATGAAGCAGGCGTCGTCCGGATTCGGTGGTGCGCGCAGCACCGGATCGGAGACGACCGGCCACGCGGCGCAAACTGCGGATCCGCTGCGTGCAGCCGCGCGAGCTCGTCGCGGATCGCGACGAACCGCTGGCAATGCGAATCCTCGCGGTCGGCCGGCGAGCCTTCGCCCTGTTCGACGATGACGTCGATCGCCGCCATCGCGGCGGCGACGCCGTCGATCGCGGACACGCGCTCCATCTCGAGGTCGGCGGCGTCGATCTGGCCCGCGGTGCCGCAGAGGAACAGCGCGTCTTCACCGAGCGAATCGGCGAGCGAGCGGACGTTCGCGCGAATCGCGTCGTACAAATGCCCGATGGTCGCGTAGTCCTGCGTGACGGGCATCAGTCCTTCGACGGCCTGGTCGCGGCGATAGTGCTCGCGGTCGTACGCGCGCGCATCCGCGCCGGCGACGCCCTGCGGCCGCTCGAGGAACACGAAATGGTCGAGCGTCTCGCGCGAGAAGCCGCTGAGGCGCACCACGACCGCCGCGGGGAAGTAGCCCGGCGCGACGGGAAAGTTCGGCCGAGCGAAGTGCGGTCGTCCGCCGACCGCGAGCATCAGGTTCGCGACGATCAGCAGATGGCCCATTTCCTCGACCGCGACGTCCATGATCGTCTTGCGCCAGCGCTCGACCGCGTCGCCCTGCGCGTCGGACAGCGCGCCTTCGCCGCGCCGCTTGAGGCTGAACGCGGCGTAGAGATAGCTGCACATCAGCGTGTGCTCGATCTCCGCGGCCTCGGCGAGCAGATGCAGGAGCTGCTCGCGCGAGCCGGTGACGATCGCCGGCTCGGGCGCCAGGGATGCCGCGGTTTCCGCGACGGATACCGGGCTCACGCGTCCGCACCCGTGTCGCCGGCGCCGGCGAGGCGTTCATCGGCCCGCCGCGCGCACGCATACGGCAGGTCGACGCGACGCGCAGGGCAGCGATGGATCGCACTCGGCACGGTGCCTCTGAGCGCCCCGTCGGTCATCGTATGCTCCAGGTCTGGCCGACCGATCACGCTACGCACTTGATGCAGAGCGCGCCAGCGCCGCATGGATGCGTTCGCTTACGCCTCAGCGGCGACGTCGTCCGGAGCCGATCGGTGGGCCGACGACGGCTGCTCGGATGTGCGGCGTCCATCGAGAGGCGAGGCGAAGCAGCGGCGCGGCAGCTCGCACGCGTCCGCATCGGCAGACGCGACCGGATCATGTCGGCGTTCAATTGAATGGTTCGCACCGCGGCTTGAAAACGGCAAGTTCGATTCGTCATCGAAAACGGCAGCGGTCTTTCGATTTTCCGGGGCGGATTTCTAATAACCGCCATCGGCGCCGCGAG
>DASWOS010000447.1:0-9549 GCA_036398645.1 Dokdonella sp.
CCCACTGCGAACCGTGCTCGCCCTGCTGCTCCAGCACCATCCGCACCGCTCGCTCCCGGACTTCCGGGGAGTACTTCACTGGCTTGGTCATGACTCCATCCTCTCAAAGGGTGGAGCCTCCAGGAATCCCGGGGCGGTTCACGCCGCGCTTGTTGCCGAGCAGTTCGTGCCATTCGTCCACGACCACGCAGCGCAGCCGTGACAATTGCGGTGCGGTGTCCGCATACGACAGCAGCAGCGCCAGCGACTCGGGAGTGACGACCAGCGCGTCGAGCCGGCCGGCGCGCGCCAGACGCTTGTCGCGCGCGCTGGCATCGCCAGTGCGCAAGCCGATCTGCCAATCCAGGCCGACGCCGTCGGCCGCCTCGCGCAACGCGCGCAGCGTGTCGGCGGCCAGCGCGCGAAGCGGCGTGACCCAGAGCACTTGCAGCCAGGGAACGCGGGAGGCGGGCGGCGCACGCTTGCGCCCGCTCGCCGGCGCCGGCGCCGGTTCCGCCACCGGACGCGCCAGCGCCTCCAGCATCGGCCCACCCAGCGCGGCCAGGGTCTTGCCGCTGCCGGTCGGCGTATGCAGCAGGCCGGATTCGCCCGCCCAGTAGCGCCGCCAGACTTCGCGCTGAAACGGCGCCGGCGTCCAGCCGCGTGCGTCGAACCAGGCTGCGAGCGGCGCGTCGAACGCGGCGCGTCGAATCATTGCGCCAGCGCCTTCAACGCGTCCAGCCGGTCGGCGTCGGCGACCAGCTTGTCGCGGCGCCAGCGCAGGATGCGCGGGAACCTGACTGCGACCCCGGACTTGTGTCGACTGCTGTGGTTGACCGCCTCGAAGCCGAGTTCGAACACCTGCTCGGCGCGCACCGAACGCACCGGGCCGAAGCGTTCCAGGGTGTGGGCGCGGATCCAGCGGTCCAGCTCGAGGATCTCGCGGTCGTCCAGGCCGGAATAGGCCTTGGCCACGGGCACCAGCGCATCGCCGTCCCACAGGCCGAAGGTGTAGTCGGTGAACAGCGTGCTGCGGCGGCCGTGGCCGGACTGGGCGTACAGCAGCACCGCATCGACGGTCAGCGGATCGATCTTCCACTTCCACCAGTCGCCGCGCCGGCGGCCCACCTGATAGGGCGATGCGCGCCGCTTGAGCATCAGGCCCTCGACGCCGCGTGCGCGCGCGTCCTCGCGCCGTGCGGCCGCCTGCGCCCAGTCGGCCGCCTCGACCCGCGGCGACAGCGCGATGCGCGGGTCGTCCGACGCCGCCAGCAGCGTTTCCAGCCGGCCGCGTCGCTGTTCCAACGGCAACGCGCGCAGATCGGCGCCGTCGAGCTCCAGCAGGTCGTAGGCCAGCATCCGCGCCGGCGCATCGGCGAGCAGCTTCGGTCCCGGCTTGCGCCGCTGGATGCGTTTCTGCAGGGCGGTGAATGCCAGCGGCCGGCGTTCCGCTTCGCTCCAGACCAGCAGCTCGCCGTCCAACACGCAATCGCGCGACAGCGCCGCCGCTGCCGCCTCGATCTCCGGGAATCGCCCGTCCAGCCGCTCCTCGCCGCGCGACCACAGCGCCACCTCGCCGGCGCGGCGGATCAGCTGCAGGCGGATGCCGTCCCATTTCCATTCCAGCAGCCAGTCGCCGATGTCGCCGAGCCGGGCCGCGACGTCGTCCGCAGGCTCCAGCGGCGAGGCGAGGAAGAACGGATACGGCTGCTGCCGGTCGCCCGGCAACTCGCCGGATGCGAGCAGGTCGCGCATGAACGCCGGCGTCGGCGTCCAGGCGCCGAGCATGCGCTGGGCAATGCGCGCGATGTCCACCCCGCTCATTTCCGCCAGCGCCTGCTGCACCAGGCGCTGCGAGACGCCGACCCGCAGCGCGCCGGTCAGCAGCTTGTTGAACAGCAGGCGCGGGTCGAAGCCGAGCCTGCGCCAGGCGCCGGTCACGACCGCGCGCCGGGCCGCTTCGTCGGCCCCGGCCACCGGCAGCAGGCGCTGTTCGATCCAAACGTGCAAGGGCAGATCCTCGCCGGCGTCGGCGGGATCGTCGAGCAGCAGCGCCAGTGTTTCGGCCAGGTCGCCGACGTGGGCGTAAGAGTCCTCCACCAGCCAATCGGGCTGCCCGCTTTCGTCCACGATCCACGCGCGCAGCTCGCGGCCGCTGGCGATGCGTGCCTTGGACGCCGCCAGTTTGCCGCCGGACAACAGCCACAACGCCCACGCGGCGTCCGCGGCCGGCGCCTGGCGGAAATAGGCGATCAGCGCCGCGCGCTTGTCGAGCGTGCCGGTGCTGCGGTCCAACTCGCGATAGAGGGCGGCGAATCGTTTCATCGCGCGCCGCATCCTCGCGGGTGCGCCACGCCCATCAGTCCTCTTCCCCGAAGCCGGTACGGAATGCTTCGGCAGCGATGCCGGACTCGTTCAGCGCGCGCACGATCGCGTCGGTGCTGCCGTGGGTCGCGATCACCCGGCGTGCGCCGGTCTCGCGCACGCTGCGCATCAGGTCCGGCCAGTCGGCATGATCGGAGACGACGAAGCCGCGGTCGTAGTTGCGTCGGCGGCGGTTGCCGCGGATGCGCATCCAGCCGGAGGCGAACCCGGTCTGCGCACGGCGGAAGCGGCGCATCCACGCGCTGCCCGCGGCCGACGGCGGCGCCAGCACCAGTTCGCCGGCGAGATCGCGGCCCTTTTCCTCCTCGGCCACGGCGCGCGTGGCGAGCATCGCCACGCCGGCTTCGCGATAGACCTGCACGCCCGCGGCGATCGCGCCGTGCAGCAGCGCCGGACGGTCGGTGTGCGCCGCCAGTTCGGCCAGCAGCCGCTGAGCCTTGCCCAGCGCATAGCAGAACAGCACGGCCGCCTCCCCGCGCGCGGCGCAGCGCTCGCGCCAATCGACGATGTCGCGGACCACTGCGCCGGTGTCCGGCCAGCGGTACACCGGCAATGCGAACGTCGCCTCCGTGATGAACACGTCGCAGGGCACCGGCTCGAACGCCGCGCAGGTCGGGTCGGGTTGGCGCTTGTAGTCGCCGGAGACGACCCAGACCTCGCCGCCGGCCTCGATCCGCACCTGCACCGAGCCGAGCACGTGCCCGGCCGGATGCAACGACACCCGCGCGCCGCCGAGTTGGAACGGTTCGCCGTGGCCGTGCACGCGGTAGCGCTGTTCGCCCAGCCGCCAGCGCAAAATCGGCAGCGAACCCGGGCTGCAGTGGTATTCGCCCATGCCGGCGCGGGCATGGTCCCCGTGGCCGTGGGTGATCACCGCGCGCCGCACCGGCCGCCACGGATCGATGTGAAAGTCGCCGACGGGGCAATACAGGCCTTCCGGACGCAGCTGTACGAGAAGGTGTGCCGCGGACATGGGTTACCTTTACGAGGCCAAACGTGGAAGGAACGGCAACACGTACAACGGGCCGCGTCGCGGCCGCTTTGCGGCGCACCCTTCCGATGCACAGACGGGATACTCCGGCGTCTGGCTCGATTCGTCTGACCCGGCTCCTGCCGCGACGCAGGCCCATCGACTCCGGCTCGATCTTCTTCAAGAGGTATGGTGTCGAGGTCCCTACGGCGCGACGTCGTTCGGCAGCGAAAGCCACTCCGCGAGCGGCCCGGACCGGCACGAGAGCTGCCCAGCCGATGCGTACCTGGCGTCACGATACGCCAGGACAACGGCGGGAGTGCTTCGCAGCGGCTCCGGGCCGGTCGATGTACGCGCCGGACCGGAGAGCCGGGAAGCGATCTGCCGTTGCCGCCTGATCGAAGAAGACCCGGAGAACGGTTGTGGAGCGATGTCGGAAGGTCGCCCGACGCGCGCCTCCTTCGACAACTGACATTAGGCGAAGCTAAATCCCAAACGGTTAACTTTTATTAAATTCACCTACGGGTCCCGCCCACAGCCGCAACATGGGGATCGTGCCCCCTTTCGGCGCTGGGTGTGAGATCGAGGTCTCTTGCCGGCACGTCGCGGGGTTGATCACCGATCCCGGAGAACTCAGCATGAACCACCCTTTTCCCATCGTCGTTGACCGCGCGGTGGCTGTCGCTTCCCGCAACGTCGCCGACGTTGCAAGGCCGGTGGATGGTCGCCCGTGAAGAAAATCGCGATCGTCGGGGCCGGTCCGACCGGGGTCTATACGTTCTTTTCCCTGGTGAGAGGTGGAGCGCCGCTTTTTATTTCGATCTACGAGAAAGCCGAAGAGGCCGGCGTGGGCATGCCCTACAGCGATGGCGAAAACAGCCCGATGATGCTCGCCAACATCGCCAGCATCGAAATACCCCCGATCACCTCGACCTATATCGACTGGTTGCGCGCCCAAGATGGGCGGCGGCTTGCGCACTATGGCGTCGACCCGTCCACACTGCACGAGCGGCAGTTTCTGCCGCGCATCCTGTTGGGCGAATATTTTCGTGACCAGTTCCTGGCGATCGTCGACGAGGCGCGCGCCAAGGGTTTCGATGTCCAGGTACACGAGTCCTGCGAAGTGCTCGATCTTGAGGCGACCTGCGACGGCGTGAAGCTTTGGGCCGAAGGGGCCAAGGCACCGGAGCTGTTCGATCTTGCCGTGATCGCCACGGGACACGTCTGGCCGGAGGATGACCAGGCGACCCGAAGCTACTTTCCCAGCCCGTGGTCGGGCCTGATCGAGGCTGAAATTCCGGCTTGCAAGGTCGGAATCATGGGAACGTCGCTCAGCGCCATAGACGCGGCCATGGCCGTGGCGGCCCAGCACGGAACCTTCGTCGAAGCCGGTGATGACGCGCTCCGATTCGATCTGCATCGCGGCAGCACAGGGCTGTCCATTACGCTGATGTCGCGTTCCGGCATCCTGCCGGAGGCCGATTTCTATTGCCCCATCCCCTACGAGCCGCTGAAAATCGCCACCGAAGACGCGATCGGAAAGGAGATCGCCGCGGGAGACGATGGCTTGCTCGACCGGGTATTCGCGCTCGCAGCGAAGGAAATCGAAGCTGCGGACCCGAGCTGGAGCGAGCGGGTATCGCTGGCGACGCTGGATGCCGACCGCTTTCCCGAAGCGTATTTCGCCGACCGGGAACGCCACGATCCGTTCCGCTGGGCCGAATACAATCTCCGGGAAGTCGAGCGCAACAAGCGCGACCGGCACACTGTGCCATGGCGCTACGCGATTTTGCGGCTGCACGAGGCGGTTCAGCAGATCGTGCCCGTGCTCAATGAATCGGACCGTGACCGATTCGACGCCGGTCTGTGCAAGGTCTTCGTGGACAACTACGCCGCCATTCCCTCGGAATCGATCCGCAGGCTGCTCGCGCTGCACCGGGCGGGCGTGATCGAGGTGCTCGAACTCGGTCACGACTATCGAATGAAAGTCGAAGACGCGCACACGACGATCGGCGTCGGTCGGCGGACCTGGCAGTTCGACGTATTCATCGATGCGCGCGGCCAGAAGCCGCTCACGACGAAGGATTTGGCGTTCCCGACCTTGCGCGGTCAACTGATGGCTTCCGGCGAGGACATCCCGGACGTCGCTGAAGACTACACGCTGCTGGAACCGAAAATCGCCCGTGGCCGGATCGCCTTCGGCGCGCTGCCGTATCTGATGCACGACAGGCCTTTCGTTCAAGGGATTACGGCAAGCGCGGAGATCGGCTCTGCCATCGCTCGCGCCGGCACCCCGTCTTCGCAACGCGCGCGCAGAAAATTGCCGTTCTCGAGCACCTGATCGCCGCACGCAAATCGAGCAGCGAAGAACGCGCGGCGACCGACGAGAATGGCGATCCGCGACCCACCGGTGCAGGTCATGGATCGCGCCCGAGTGCTCGCGCCGGGTCGGGCGCGCACCGATCAAAACACCGCCGCGATCGTTCTTCGTCTCGCGCGGATCGTCGACGAAGATGCTGCACTGGGTCTCGGTCGCCCTGGAGACGAAACGATGCGGATCCGTCTGCGCCGAGGTACGAGGCAGCCCTCATCGAGAACGCGACTGCCGCTCCGAGCTCTCGTGAGACGGACTTCTCGGGGCGTTCGCTCAGCTCAGGGCTCTGTCCGACACTTCGATGCCGACACTGCGAGCGAAACGGCTTTTCGGAAGCTCCCCTAACGACCATCGTCCCGACCGCACGCGCGCCCGGCGACACTCGTGCTGCTGCGCATCGGCCTCGTCGAAAACGTCCGCGCAAATCGCGCCGCCGGCGCGCCGGATCACCGCCCGCCGCGGCGCTCGAGCAGCGCTCGGTCGCTCTGCGCGGTCTTCGCGACCGAGCGGTAGCGGCCCGGCGCGTCGGCCTCGAACGCGGTGTACGCGCTCAGCGTGCCGCCGTAGACGTGCAGCGTCAGCACCGCGGCGACGTTCGACAGGTTGCGGCAGCGATGCACGTACTGGGCGCCGGAGAACACCGCCGCGTCGCCCGGCGCGAGGCTCAGCGAGCGCACGTGCGCGAGCGTCGGCTCGGCGGCGTCGCCGGAGCGCACGTACTCGTCGACCTCGAGGCGTCCGTCGAGCGCGATCTCGATGCCCCAGAGCCCGCCGTGATCGTGCGGCAGCGAGGCGTGGCCCGGTGGCCAGTACATCAGCAGCGCGGAGCATCCCTCGGCGACGACCGAGGCGAGCGGATGGCGCCGGAAGCGGTCCGCGTCGCCGTCGGCGACGAGCGAATCCGCGGTCGGGCAGCCGTCGGCCCAGGCCAGCTCGACGAGCCGGCCGCGCAGCGCCTCGAGCTCGCCGCGGCCGGCGGTCGCGCCGGAGAACGAGTCGATTTCGGCGAGTACGCGGCGCAGCCAATGCGTCTGCGCGCGCTGCATGCGGTCGTTCATGGCGGCTTCCCCCTGGCCCGGTCACGCGCATCGCAGCATACGCGAGGTTAAGGCCGTGCTAAATCCGCAACCGCCGCGCCGCGACGGAACGCTTCGCTCGCGCCGGCCGGCTGTGCGATCGTTCCCCGATGCACGTCGACGACGACCGATGCCCGAGCTGCACGTCCTGATCAGCGCGCTCGCGCTGCTGACCTACGTGCTGACCACGCGCGCGAGCCGCGAGCGGCGCGCGCCGGCGGCCGCGATCGCGTGGGTGCTCGGCATCGCGCTGCTGCCCTACCTCGTGCTGCCGCTCTACTTCGTGTTCGGCCGGCGCAAGTTCCGTCGCGTCGCGCGCGCCGCGCGGCCGCCGCCGCAGCCGCGCCACTGGGCGTCGGACCTGACTGCGGCGTTCGGCCTCGCGCCGCCGCGGCCGGCGCGCACGCGCTTCCATGCCGACGGCGCGCGGGCGCGCGAGGCGCTGCTCGCGACGATCCGCTCGGCGCGCGCGCAGCTCGACGTCGCGACGTTCCTCGTCGGCCACGACGCGCTCGGCGACGAGGTCGTCGCCGCGCTCGCCGAGCGCGTGCGCGCCGGCGTCGAGGTGCGCGTGCTCGTCGACGGTGCCGGCGCGCTGCTCGGCAGCCGGCGCGCGCTCGCGGCGCTGCGCGACGCCGGCGTCGTGCTCGGCCTGTTCCGGCCGCCGTTCGGCCTGCACGCGCAGGGACCGCGCAACCTGCGCAACCATCGCAAGCTCGTCGTCGCCGACCGCGAACGCCTGTGGAGCGGCGGGCGCAACCTCGCCGCGGAGTACTTCCTCGGCCGCGCCGGCGCGGCGCCCTGGATCGACCTGTCGTTCGACCTCGCCGGCGCGGTCGCCGAAGCCGCCGCCGAGCAGTTCGAGAGCGACTGGCGCACGGCGCACGTCGTGCGGCGGACGCGCCACCCGCGCACGGCCGCCGCGGCGCGGGCGGCCGTCGTCGATGTGCCGCCGCCGCCCGCGGACGGCGACCGCGTCGAATTCGTGCCGAGCGGGCCGGACCAGAACGAGGACACCGTGCAGGCATTGCTCGTCGCCGGCTGCTACCGCGCCGAGCGGCGCATCCTCGCGGTCACGCCGTACTTCGTGCCGGACGATGCGCTGAAGAACGCGCTCCGGCTCGCCGCGCGGCGCGGCGTCGAGGTCGTGCTGGTGGTGCCGGCGCGTTCGAACCATCGCCTCGCCGACCTCGCGCGCGGGCGCGCGCTGCGCGAGCTCGCCGGCGCCGGCGCGACGATCCGCATGAGCGCGCGCATGGTGCACGCGAAGGCCGTCGTGTTCGACGACTCGCTCGCGGTCGCGGGCTCGGTCAACCTCGACGTGCGCAGCCTGCTGCTGAACTACGAGGCGGCGACGCTGTTCTTCGGCCGCGACGAGATCCGCTGGCTGGCGGCGTGGATCGAGACGCTGCCGGCCGCGGAACGCTACTGCGCGGAGCCGCCGGGCCTGCTGCGCGACGTCGGCGAGGGCCTGCTGCTCGCGCTCGCGTTCCAGCTCTGAGCGCGGCCGCGCTCAGTCGCGATGCGCGGTGCGCGCGTCGACGCGGCCGGTGCCGGCGGCGAGGCGCACGTCGGCCGGCGCCGAGGCGCGGCTCGCCGTGGTCGAGCCGGCGCAGTCGCCGAGCAATTGCGAGTTCGACAGCCAGTCGCGGTCCGGGTAGTACGCGAACACGAACGCGCGATCGGCGAGCGTGTCGATGAGCCGGTGCGCGATCGCCGGACGCACCGCCGGGCAGCCGAAGCTGCGCCCGAGGCGGCCCTGGCTGCGGATCAGCCCGTCGCCGACGTAGGTGGCGCCGTGGATCACGATCGCGCGCTCGTACGCGTTGTCGTTGAAGCCGGGCTCGAGCCCGCGCAAGCGCAGCGAGTAGCCGTTGTGGCCGACGTAGGTGCCGGCGGTCTCGAACGCGCCAAGGCTCGACATCAAGCTGCCCGGCGCGTTCGAGAAGCGTTCGGCGAGGTTGCCGCCGCTGTTGCGCCCGTGCGCGACCCATTCCTGGAACAGCAGCTTCTTCTCGGCGAGATCGAACACCCACAGCCGCGGTTCGGTCGACGGCTTCGAGTAGTCGATGACGCCGAGCGCGCGCTCGCCGCTCGGCCGCACGCAGGCGAGCGCGCGCGTCGCGAGTTCGATGACCTTGCGGTCGGCCGACGGCGCGGCCGCGGCGAGCGCGTCGGCGAGTCGCGCCGGCGCCGCCTCGCGTGCGTGCAGCGCGCGCGCGGCGGGTGCGAGCGCGAGCAGCAGCGCGCACGAGAGCCGCGCTGCGCGCGACGGGAAACGTCTCATCGGTCGATCCTCCACGGCGTCGATTTCGATCCCGGCCGGCGTCATTCGCGTCGCGCGCCGGCGTCGGACTGCAGCACCGGCTGCGCGTCCGCGGCGGCGGCGCTCGTGCGCACGGCCGGCAGGTCGGTCACGAGGATGCTCGCGCCCGGGGTCAGTATCGGATAAACGTGGCGCGCGAACTCGTCGGGCACCTTGAGCCGTGCCGCGAGGTCGTCCATCGACAGCGTCGCGGCGGCGTCGCCGCGCACCGGATAGGTCGCCCAGCGATGGCGCTTCTGCGTCGGGTCGAGCGGGCTCGCGGCGTCGTCCGTGCCCTGCATCATGACGAACACGACCGCGCCGTGGAACTCGAAGCCGGCGGCGACGTCGAGCGGCGCGGAGCCGATGCGCACGCCGTTGCGCAGCACGTGCACGCGGCGGTCGGGCACGCTGACGAGCACGCTGACCGGCCCCTCGGGCGAAGCCGCCTCGTCCCAGC
>DASWOS010000448.1:0-8194 GCA_036398645.1 Dokdonella sp.
GCAGCACGCGATGCCACGGCAGACGGATCGCATCCGCGGCGTCGCCGAGCACGCGGCCGACCAGCCGCGCGTGCCGCGGCAGTCCTGCGCGCGCGGCGACGCCGCCGTAGCTGATCACGCAGCCGGGCGGGATCGCGGCGATCACGCTGCGGATCGCGGCGCACGCGCGCGCGGCGTCGAAGCGGACTGACTTCATCGACCGCGCACGCTAGCATACGGGCGACGTCCGACCGAGATCCGCCGGTGCAGAGTTTCGAACAGATCCGCTCCCACGTCGGCAGCCGGCACGCGCTGCGCACGAACGATCCGTACTTGATCAGCTTCGATCTGACGCTCGACAGCGGCCGGCATCAGGGCGTCTACCTCGCCGAGATGGACGACGAGGACGGCGGCAAGTTCCTGCGCGTGTCGACGCCGATCGGTCCGTACACCGGCATGGACGGCCTGCGCTGCCTGCGCTTCAACTGGGAGCAGCGCACCGGCTATCTCGCCGTCAGCGATCTCGACGGCTCGCCGTACCTGCAGCTCTGCGAGAACCGTCCGTACGGCCTGCTGACGACCGAGGAGCTCGATCGCTTGATCACCGAGCTCGGCGCGCTCGGCGACCGCATGGAGCAGGCGATCTCGAGCGGCGGCGACCGGTTCTGACTGAGGCGGTATTTCGCGGAACGCTCGGCCCCGGTCCGGCGGACGCGAAACGTCGCCGCGCGATCGGTCGGCAGGCGCGCGACGCGTCCCGCGCCTTGCCGACCGCGCCTCGCCGACCGCGACGGCGCGCTCGGCCGTGAACCCTTCGCAGAGCGCGCTCAGCCCCAGCCGAGCGTCTGCGCCGCGAGCACGAGCAGCCACGCGAGCGCGGCGGTCACCGGCAGCGTCAGCATCCATGCCCAGACCATGCGCTCGACGACGATCCAGCGCACCGCGTTCGCGCGCTTGGCGACGCCGACGCCGAGGATCGCCGCGGACACGTTGTGCGTCGTCGACACCGGAATGCCGAAATGCGACGCGGCCAGGATCACGCCGGCCGATGCGGTCTCGGCCGCGAAGCCGTTGATCGGGTGCAGCTTGACCATCTTGTGGCCGAGCGTCTTGATGATGCGCCAGCCGCCGACCGCGGTGCCGGCCGCCATGACGACTGCGCAGAGCAGCTTGATCCAGAGCGCGATCTCGAACTGGCGCGAGGCGTCCTGCTCGACGCGCAAGAAGCGCAGCCACGGCGGAATGCCGTCGAGCGCGCCGGACGCGGTCGCACCGGCCAGCGCGAGCGCGACGATGCCCATCGTCTTCTGCGCGTCGTTGAGCCCGTGCGACAGCCCCATCGCGCTCGCCGAGACGAGCTGCGCCTTCGCGAAGAATCCGTTCGCGAAGCGCGTGCGGCCGAATCGCTGCAGCGGGCCGCGTCGCGAGCCGAGGAACTCGAGCAGCGAGAACAGGAACCCCATCAGCAGCAGCCCGAGCACGAAGCCGGCGAGCGGCGACGTGATCATCGGCAGCACGACCTTCGGCACGACGCCGTTGTCGCCCCACCAGTGCGCGCCGCCGCGCGCCCAGACGATCGCGGACCAGTCGCCGTGCGCGGCGGCGAGCGCGGCGCCGCACAGGCCGCCGACCAGCGCGTGAGACGAACTCGACGGCAGACCCCACCACCAGGTGATCAGGTTCCAGATCACCGCGCCGAGCAGCGCGCAGATCAGCACCGTCGGCGTGACCGCGACGACGTTCGCGTCGATGAGCCCGGAGGCGATCGTCTTCGCGACCGCGGTGCCGGTCAGCGCGCCGATCAGGTTCGTCGCCGCCGCGAGCAGCACGGCCTGGCCCGGGCTCAGCACCTTCGTCGCGACGACGGTCGCGATCGAGTTCG
Organism: Dokdonella sp.; assembly: GCA_036398645.1. Lineage (GTDB taxonomy): Bacteria > Pseudomonadota > Gammaproteobacteria > Xanthomonadales > Rhodanobacteraceae > Dokdonella_A. The sequence goes on from DASWOS010000448.1 coordinate 1,862, forward strand.
CGGTGTCGTGGAAGCCGTTGATGTACTCGAACGCGAGCGCGACCGCGACGACGAGCAGGACGATAGCGAGTTCCATCGACGATCCGTGTCGGAGCGCGGGCGCGGCGTCAGGAGTTCTTCAGCACGATCTGATAGACCACGTTGCCGGCGTCGCGGCAGCGGTCGATCGCCTTCTCGAGCAGCTCGAACAGATCTTTAAGCAGCAGCAGGCGGATCGGATCGTGGCGGCCGCTGTAGAGATCGCGATAGACCTCGATCATCAGGCGGTCGGCCTCGTTCTCGATCGCCTGCAGGCGGTCGTTCAGCGACTTCATCGTCTCGAGGTTCATGCCGCGCAGCTGCGCGACCATCTGCGCGATGACCTCGCCGGCCTTCTCGAGCAGCGCGGCGCGCGAGCTGAAGTCGATGTCGCCGAGCGTGCCGGCCGCGATCGCGTATCGCTCGGCGAACTTCGCGATCGACTTCGTGATCTTGTTCAGCGCGGCGGACAGCGCCTCGATGTCTTCGCGGTCGAGCGCGGTCACGAACGTGTTGACGAGCTCCTGGCTGATCTGCGCGGAGAGGTCCTTCTCGCGGCGCCGCGCGAGCAGGAACTCGTCGAGCGACGGCGCCTGCGGGCGCGTGCGGAACATGCGCACGAGCGCGGCTGCGGAGTCCTGCGCTGCCTGCGCGCTGGCTTCGAGCAGACCGTAGAACTTGTCGCCCTTGCCGAAGATCGTCTGCAACGAAAACATCGCCGTGTCCGCAGTCGCCCGCCCGTCCGCGCGCGTTTTCGTTTTGACGCGCCGCGGCTCGAGCATCCAGATGACGCTTATGTTACCGCAGCCGGCGGCCGGAACCGGCGCTCCGCCGCGGGCCGTGCGGCCGCGACGCGCGCGGACGTTGCGTCGGCGCGGCATTGCTACACTCGGCGGGCGCAGGCATCCGGCGCCGCCGGACCGCCGCCGCCACGGAATGTCTCGACCCGGATGCTGATCGAACTCGTTCTCGTCGTCCTGCTCGCGCTCGGCAACGGCTTCTTCGCGCTCAGCGAGATGGCGCTGATGACCGCGCGCCAGAGCCGCCTGAAGCAGCTCGCGCGCGAGAGCCGCCGCGCGCAGCTCGCGCTCGGCCTCGTGCAGGAGCCGGAGCGCTTCCTGGCCACGGTGCAGGTGTTCATCACGCTGCTGCAGATCGGCGCCGGCGCCGCGCTCGGCGCCGACATCGGCGACCGCATCGCCGCGGCGTTCCAATCCGCGGACGCGGCCTGGGTCGCGCATTACAGCGTGGCGATCGGCGTCTCGCTGAGCGTCGCCGGCATCACGTTCCTGAACATGCTGCTCGGCGAGCTCGCGCCGAAGCGCATCGCGCTGGTCGATCCGGAGCGCTTCGCGGTCGCCGTCGCGATGCCGATGCGCGTGATGGCGTGGCTCGCGATGCCGTTCGCGTTCGTGCTGATCCAGCTGACGCGCTGGCTGCTGCGCCTGCTGCGCCTCGACCAGGCCGGCCGCGAGCGCGTCAGCGAGGACGAGATCCGCCTGCTCGTCGCCGAAGGCGCCGATCAGGGCGTCATCGACTCGGACGAGCGCAACATGGTCAACCGCGTGCTGCGGCTCGGCGACCGCACCGTCGACAGCGTGATGACGCCGCGCACGCGGATCGCATGGCTCGACGCGACCGTGTCGACCGAGGACAACCTCGCGGTCATGCGCGAGACGCCGTACTCGCGCTATCCGGTCTGCCGCGGCGGCGAGCAGGAGATCCTCGGCGTGCTCGAGGTCAAGCGCGTGATCGGCCGCGTGTTCACCGATGCGGCGAGCGAGCTGTTCGGCGAGCTGCGCAAGCCGCTCTACGTGCCGGCGACCGCGCGCGCGCTCGACCTGCTCGAGGAGTTCCGCGACGCGGAGACGCCGCTCGCGCTCGTCGTCGACGAATACGGCGACATCGACGGCCTGGTCACGCTGAACGACCTGCTCTCGGCCGTCGTCGGCAAGACCGCCGCGCCGCTGACCGAGGCGCCGACGCATCCGATCGTGCAGCGCGACGACGGCAGCTGGCTCGTCGACGGCAGCGTCGGCATCGACGACCTGCGCGAGCTGCTCGGCCTGAGCGAGCTGCCGAACGAGGAGGAGCACGATTTCCGCACCGCGGCCGGCATGGTCACCGCGCACTTCGGCCGCATCCCGCAGCCCGGCGAGCATTTCAGCTGGAACGGCTTCCGTTTCGAGGTCGTCGACCTCGACGGCGCGCGCATCGACAAGCTGCTGATCGCGAGAGTCGCGCCGGCGCCGGCCGATTGAGCCCGGCCTGGCTGGCTACGCCGGCCGCGCGCGCGCGGCGCGCTCGGTCTCGGTCAGAATCCCGTGCAGGATGCGCAGCTCGCGCTGATCCGGCTGCGCGCGCAGGTACAGGCGCCGCAGGCGGCGCAGGATCGTCTGCGGTGAGCGTCCCTTGTGGAAGTCGATCGCTTCGAGCGTGCGCGCGAGATGATCGAAGAAGACTTCGAGGTCCGCGCTCGTCGCCGGTGGGTCGGACTTCGCCGGCGCCGTCGCCGCGCCGCCGGCGAGCAGCGCGACGCGCAGCTCGTAGGCGACGACCTGCACCGCCTGCGCGAGGTTCAGCGACGGATAGGCCGGATCGCTCGGGATCGTGATCGCCGCGTGGCAGCGCTCGAGCTCGTCGTTTTCGAGGCCGACGCGCTCGTTGCCGAACACGAACGCGACCTCGAGGCCGGCCGCGAGCGCACGTACGGCGCGCTGCGCGGCCGCGCGCGGATCGAGTTCCTCGAGCGGTACGTCGCGACGGCGCGCGGTCGCGCCGAGCACGAGCCGCGCGTCGCCGATCGCCTCGCCGAGCCCGGCGGCGACGACCGCGTCGTCGAGCACGGCGCCGGCGCCGGCCGCGAGCGCGCTCGCCTCCGCGTGCGGGAACGCCTTCGGCGCGACCAGCGCGAGCCGCGCGAAGCCCATCGTGCGGATCGCACGCGCGGCCGCGCCGATGTTGCCCGGATGCGAGGTACGCACGAGCACGAAGCGCGCGAGCCGGCCCGACGCGAGCGCACGCTCGTGCGCGACGTCGCCGGGCGTCGCCGCGGCGTCGGCGGAACCGGACGGTTTCATGCAGTCCCCGGGTCTGTTAACCTGCGGCGCGATCGTTCCGCACCGTTCTTTTTCACCTTCCCGCCATGCCCAGACCCGCCGTCAACGTCGCGGTGCGCGCCGCGCGCGCCGCCGGACAAATCATCCTGCGCTACATGAACCGGCTGGACAGCCTCGAAGTCGTCGAGAAGCAGCGCCACGACTACGTGTCCGAAGTCGATCGGCTCGCCGAGGCGGAGATCATACGCGAACTCAAGCGCTCCTATCCGCGCGACGCGGTGCTCGCCGAGGAGTCCGGCGCGATCGGTCAGGCGCGCAACGTCTGGGTCGTCGATCCACTCGACGGCACGCACAACTATCTGCGCGGCTTCCCGCACTTCTCGATCTCGATCGGCCTGCTCGACAGCGGCGAGCCGGTCGTCGGCGTCGTCTACGATCCGCTGCGCGACGAGCTGTTCGTCGCGAGCAAGGGCGGCGGCGCGTACCTGAACGACCGGCGCATGCGCGTCGGCCGGCGCGACGGTCTCGCCGGCGCACTGCTCGCGACCGGCTTCCCGTTCCGCCAGCGCGAGCATCTCGACGCGCAGCTCGAGATGACGCGCGCGCTGCTGACGCAGGCCGAGGACATCCGCCGCACCGGCTCGGCCGCGCTCGACATCGCCTACGTCGCCGCCGGCCGCATCGACGGGTTCTACGAGATCGGCCTGAAGCCGTGGGACATGGCCGCCGGCTGCGTGCTCGTGCGTGAAGCCGGCGGGCGCTACTGCGATTTCGTCGGCCGCGACGGCATGCCGGCGAGCGGACACTTCGTCGCCGGCAACGTTGCGGTCGCCGACGCGATCGTGCGCACGCTCGCGCCGGTGCTGCCGCCGGCGCTCGCGCGCTGACCGACTGCGCGCGCGGACGCCGCGCCGAAGCGTCGTTCCGACAAAGAAAAAGCCCGGCTCGCGCCGGGCTTTTTCGTCACGCGATGAGAACTGGCTTACGAGCCGGGGTTCTCGACCTTCAGCTCGGTGCGGCGGTTGCGCGCACGGCCTTCCTTGGTCTTGTTCGTGTCGATCGGCTGCGACTCGCCGAAGCCCTTGACCGCGGTGATGCGGCTCGCATCGATGCCGTGTGCGGTCAAGTAGTCGTAGACGATCTGCGCACGACGCTCGGACAGCTTCTGGTTGTACGCGTCCGAACCGACCGAGTCGGTGTGGCCGTCGAGCTCGACCTTGATCTCCGGATAACGCTTCAGAGCATCGATGGCCTGGTCGAGGATCGCGATCGAGTCCGCCGTCGGCAGCTGCAGCGTCGGCTCGATGTTGTGCTCGCCCGGCTTCGGACGGTCGAACTTGAAGTTCACGCCACGCAGATCGATGACGACCTTCGTCGGGCAGCCGTCCGGGCCGACGATCGTGCCGGACGCGGTATCCGGGCAGCGGTCGTCGCAGTTGTTGACGCCGTCGTGATCGTCGTCGAGCGAATGGCAGTCCGCAGCCGGCGGCGGCGTAGCCGGGGCCGGCGGCGGCGCAGCCGCCTCGTGCGTGCCGAAGCTGTAGACGAGGCCGACGCTGACGATGCCGTCGGTGAAGCCGCTGCGGCGCTTGCGCAGCGGGCCCGTGCCGTCGGGCTGCCAGTAACCGAGCGCGCTGGCGAGATTGTTCTCGGTGTTGTTGTCGTGATCGTAGCGAGCGGCGATTTCACCGCGGAACGCGAGGCGATCCGACGCGTTGTACTGGATGCCGGCGCCGAGCGTCGCGAACGGATCCCAACCGTCGTTGTCGAGGCCGGTGCCTTCGGTCAGTTTGCCCGAGTACGCCGTGTGGCGCATCGCACCGAGGCCGCCGAGGATGTACGGACGCCACTGCGAGCCCTCGTCGCCGAAGAACCAGCGACCGGTCACGCCGAGGCCGACGTTCTCCCACTGCTTGTTGCGGCCGCGCCAGGAGTCGTCCTTGAAGTCCGCGTTGTTGATCGTGTACTCGAAGTCGACGGCGAAGTGCGGATTGACCCACACGCCGACACCGATGCCGCCCCAAACGGACGTATCGGTCTTGCGGTTGTTGTCGGGGACGTCCGCGCCGATGCGCGGAGTGATGTACCACGTGCCGGAATCCTGCGCGTACACCGTGGCGCTGCCGCCGACGAGCGCCAGGGCGATGAGCGCACTTAGGGCGTTACGTTTCATTTTCAGAGTCTCCTCTCTCGTTTTGATATTCACGCGCCCACCCAACCCCTTCGCAGGACGCACGCACGCATCTACTCTACGCCGAAACCGGCCACATAGAAACGTGCTCTTAACACTTTATCACGGGTTCAGGGCTGCGGCGGGAGTTTAGCCGCATCGCGGCACGGCAGCCATCCTTTTGTGAAGATGCTGTTAAGGATCGAGTCAGTCAAGAGGCGAACCAGTTCACGAATTCGTGCACCGGCAGCCGATCGAGCGCCGCCGGGTCGCGGCTCGCGTCGAGGATGCGACGCACGCGGGAGGCCGGCAGATGCTCCGCGAGCGCGGACTCGAACTTCTGCAGCAGCAGCGGAATGCCTTCCGCGCGGCGACGCCGGTGCCCGACCGGGTAGTCGATCGACACCTTGTCGGTCGCGCTGCCGTCCTTGAAGAACACCTGCACCGAGTTGCCGATGTAGCGCTTGTCCGGATCGAAGTAGTCCTGCGTGAAGCGCGCGTTCTCGCGGACCTCGGTGCGGGCGCGCAGCGCGTCGATGCGCGGATCCGCGGCGACCGCGTCGGCGTAGTCCTCCGCGGTCAGGCGGCCGAAGATCAGCGGCACGGCGACCATGTACTGGATGCAGTGGTCGCGGTCGGCGTAGTTCGCGAGCGGACCGGTCTTGTCGATGATGCGCACGCCGGCCTCCTGCGTCTCGATGACGACCTTCTCGACGTCGTCGAGACGCCCGGCCACCTGCGGATGCAGCGTCATCGCGCACTCGACCGCGGTCTGCGCGTGGAACTCGGCCGGATAGCTGATCTTGAACAGCACGTTCTCCATGACGTAGCTGCCGAGCGGACGCTCGAACTCGAACGGCTTGCCGCCGAACGCGACGTCGTAGAAGCCCCAGGTCTTCGCCGACAGCGCCGACGGATAGCCGACGCAGCCCTTGACCGCGTTCAGCGCGTGAATGACCGCGCGCCGGCACGCGTCGCCGGCGGCCCAGCTCTTGCGCGGGCCGGTGTTCGGCGCGTGGCGGTACGTGCGCAGCGCGCCGTTGTCGATCCAGCTGTGCGAGATCGCGTTGACGATCTCGTCCTTGC
>DASWOS010000449.1:0-5732 GCA_036398645.1 Dokdonella sp.
GCCGCCGCGCGCGCGGACAGCAGGAACACGACGACGTCGGCGAGCTGCGCCGGCCGGACCCAGCGCGCGAAATCCGCGTCCGGCATGTCGGCGCGGTTCGGCGGTGTGTCGATGATGCTCGGCAGCACCGCGTTGACCGCGATGCCGCGGTCCTTCAGCTCCTCGGCGAGCGCCTCGGTCAGCCGCGCGACGCCGGCCTTCGACGCGGCGTACGCGCCCATGCCGGCGCCGGCCTTCGCCGCCGCGGCGGCACCGACGTTGACGATGCGCCCGCCGCGCTCGAGCAGATGCGGCAGCGCGGCGCGGCTCGCGGCGACGGCGGTGCGCAGGTTCGCGCGGTAGAGCAGGTCCCAGGTCTCGAGCGAGCCGTCGGCGAGCGTCTCCCAGCGGAACGCGCCGGCGACGTTGACGAGCCCGTCGAGGCCGCCGAGCGTGCTCGCGGCCGCGTCGACCGCGCTTCGCGCCGCGTCGGCGTCGGCGAGGTCGACGCCGCCGAGTCGCAGCTTCGCGCCGTCTTCGGCGGCCGGTGCGTCGACGCGGTCGATCGCGGCGACGGTCGCGCCGGCCGCGAGCACCGCGCGCACGACCGCCGCGCCGAGCGTTCCGAACGCGCCGGTGACGAGGATGCGACGGTCGGCGAGCTCCATCGCGGGGCTCCTGCAAAAAAAGGGGCGCTATTGTGACCGAAGACGCGCGCTTCGGCAGCGCCTCCGGGCATGCCGCGCGCGTCGGGCGCGACTGCGCGCACCGGCCGCCGTGCGCCGCGTCGGCGTCGCGCTGCGCGGCGCCGCGCGGCGGTGCCGGCGCCGCGCGTGCGCAACAGCGCGTGCGGCGTGATCTCGGCCGCGATCGCGGCCGGCGCGAACCTCGGCGCGCTGCCGGAGCCGGTGGCGGCGGCCGCGTCGTTCGCGCGGAGCGCGCGCCGCATCGCGCGTCCGCATCGCGCGTCCGCCGCGATCGGCGCGTACCGGTCACGCGCGGCGCGGCTGCGTCGCGGCAGAGCGCGTGCCGCGCGTGACGACGGAACGGAGGAACGAACCGCGCGAGCCGTGCTGCTTCACGGCGATGCGTCGCGCGTGCGCGCGAGCGCGGCGCGGACGAGCCGTGCGAGCGCGTGCCCGCGCCAGCCGCGCGCGGGCCGCAGCGCGAGCCGCGCGAGGCACGCGTCGACGTCGACGTCGTCGGCGCCGGCGCCGGGGTTCGTGAATGCGGCGAGCAGCGCCGGCCAGAGGCGTCGCTCGGCCACGTGCCGCTGCAGCCAGTCGAGCGCCGGCAGCAGGCGGCGCTCGACGTCGGTGAAGTCGCTGCCGAACGGGAACACCGGCAGCAGCCCCGCCGCGCGCGCCGGTTCGAGCCGCCGCGCGAGCGACTCCGGCGTGTTGTCGCGCCACGCGTCCGGCACGCGGAAGTCGCGCGCGAGCTTGCCGGCGCGCTGCGCCTCGGCCGCGAGCGCGTCGACGAAGCGCGCGTCGCTGATCGCGAGCATCGCGCGCACGCATTCCTCGTCGGTGCGGCCGCGCAGGTCGGCGACGCCGTATTCGGTCACGTAGACGTCGCGCAGATGCCGCGGGATCGTCGCATGGCCGTAGCGCCAGCGCAGGTTCGACTCGACGCGGCCGCCGGTACGCCGCGTCGCGCGCAGCATCAGCACCGAGCGCCCGTCGTCGAGCGCGTGCGCCATCGCGACGAAGTCGTGCTGGCCGCCGACGCCGCTGACGACGCGGCCGTCCTCGAGCGCGTCCGATGCGGCCGCGCCGAGCAGCGTCGCGATCATGCAGGTGTTGAAGAAACGCGCGCCGCGGCGCTGCAGCGCGTCGAGGCGCTCGCTGCCGCGGCGCAGCGCGTTGACGGCGGACACGCGGTCCATCGCGAGGCCGGCGTGGTCGTCGCCGTCGAGCGCGCGCAGCCACGCGTAGAACTCGTGCGAACCGAGGAAGAACGCGCCCTTCAGATAGCGTCCGCCGCGTCGGCGTGCCGCATCGGGCACGGCACCGGCGGCGAGCGCGCGTTCGGTCGCGAGATCGTCGTGGACCTCTCGCGTGAGGAGGCCGGCGCGGCGCAGATGCATGAAGCCGTCCATGACCATCTCGCTCGCGCCGTAGAGGCCGTGCACGAACGGCGCGAGGCCGCCGTCGCGCGCGATCAGCGCGTCGTCGCGCGGATCGCCGCCGCGCAGCGCGGCGAGCGCGGCGACGTAGTCGGCGTTGCATCGCTGGCGCAGCAGCAGCGCGGCGACGAGCGCGTCGGACAGCGCGCCGATGCCGATCTGCAGCGTGCCGCCGTCGCGGACCAGCGCGCTCGCGTGCAGGCCGATCGCGTGCTCGGCGAGGTCGACCGCCTCGCGCGGCAGCGCGAACAGCGGCTGCGCGCCGGCATCGTCGACGATCAGGTCGAACAGGTCGGCCTCGACCTCGGCGTCGCCGCCGAGGAACGGCAGCTCCGGATGCACGACGCCGACGACGAGCGGCCGCGCGCGCCCGCGCGCCGCGATCGCTTCGAGCACGTCGAGCGTCACGTCCGGATTGCACGACAGGCTGTAGCGCGTGCCGCGTCGCGCGACGAGCTGCACGAGCGCGTGCAGCGGTACGTCGCGCGCGGCGAGATCGCGCGCGACGTTCGTGTAGTCGATGCTCGCGTAGTCGCGCTGCGCGCGCTCGCAGCCGAGCATCGCGCCGGACTGGAAGTAGAACTCCTCGATGCGCACGTTCGCCGGCAGCCGCCCGGCCTTCAGCGCGACGACGTACTCGAGCCGCGGGTAGTCCGCGCCGAACTGCCGCGCGAGGAACGGCGCGAGGAAGCGCCGCTCGAGGTCGTTGCGCGGCTCCGGTGGATCGAGCGACAACGCGGTGTAGAGCGTCAACCGGCGTGACGGATCCGCGGCGACGCGGCGATAGAGCGCGTTCAGCAGGCGGTTCGGCTTGCCGAGCCCGAGCGGCGCGGCGACCGCGATCTCGGCGCCGCCGCGCGCGAGGATGCGCTCGACGACCTCGTCGCAGGTCGCGGAGCGCGCCGGCTCGGTCATGCGTGTCTCCGTCGTTCCGATGCCGCCGAGGGCGATCCGCGCGACGTTACGTTCGTCCGCGCGCGGCGTCCACCCGTGACGCCCGGTCCGGGTGCGCAGGATCGCGGCCGTGCATGCCGAGCGCTCGTCCGCGGAGCCGCCGCGCCGAACGATCACCGAGCGCTGTCGTCAGCGGCGGCGATGCCGGCGGATGTGGCAAAGTCCGCGCCGTCGGCACGTCCGTCGCGGCCTCGACGTCGTATCGACGCCGGCCCGCGACGCGGCGTCGGCCACGCGTGGCGGGCCCGGAACCGAAGACGACGCGCAGGCGATCGACGTGGCCGACGTCGATCGAATCGAGCGCGCCACAGCACGTCGCTCGCGTCGTGCTTGGCGGCCTGCGCCACGCGCTCTATCCGTGAAGGTCGACGCCGGCACGCCCCTTGGGACGCACCGCGGTCATCGGCGGTCGCGCTGCGCGCGCGCAGATCGCGCCGGTAAATACGAAGCCGACGGATCGACGCCGCGACGCCGGACCGAACCGGACCGGAAAAGCAGATCGCGCGCCACGACCCTTGCCGCTACGAAGACTCGGCGCCGGTGGCCATGCGATCGCGCACGGGCGCGCCGACGCGGGACGATGCCGCGCCGAGGGCGTCGACGCGGCGGATCCGCCTCAGAGCATCTTTTCGCGCGCCTTCTCGGCGCGCGACGCACCGATCGCGGTCTCGACGTGCTTGACCTCTTCCGGCGGCGGCAGCACCGCCGGCATGCCGAGCGTCTCGATCCAGAGCTCGCGCGCCCAGCCCTTCGTGTGGTACAGGTGATGATCCTCGTCCTGCTCGACCGCATCGAACGCCTGCTTCAGCGTCTTTGCGAGGTCGGCCGGCGCGTGCTCGGCGACCTGGCCGATCAGCTCCCAGTTCTGGTGGTCCTTCGTCTCGGCGAGCACGACGCACTCGGCGGCGACGAGCTGCGCGGCATCGGCATCGCCGGCCGCGGCGGCGAGTTCGATCGCCTTGACCAACGACGCGCCGAGATGCGCGACGACGTCGCGGCCCGGCGACTTCGCTTCGGTGTCGAGCTCGAGCTGCTCGAAGACCGTGGTCAGCACGCGTTCGTGCGTGCGCGTCTCCTCGAGGTATTCCTCCCATTCGCGCTTGAGATCGTCATTGACTGCGCATTCGACGGCGGCCTCGTACACCTTGATGCCGCCGCGTTCGGTCTCGAGCGCCTGGTAGAGGAGCTCGGTCACGTGGTCCCGATCGATCTTCGCTTTCATGCGTGATTCTCCGTCGTGGAGCGGTCGGGCCGTCAGGGCGAGGTCGACGCGGCCGCCTGCGCGCCGTTCGCGAGATCCTTGGCCATCTGCAGATGCTGCTCGAGCGTCGGCAGCGTGCGCTGCGCGAATGCCTTCAGATCCGCGTTCGTGCCGGACTCGGCTTCCTTGCGGAACAGCGAGACCGCGTCCTCGTGGTCGTCGACCATCATCTTCGCGTAGGCCTTGTCGAAGTCCGCGCCCTGCTTCTGCGCGAGATCGTCGGCGTCGCGCTTCTGCGCGTCCGACGGGCCGTTCGGCAGCTGCAGGCTGATCTTCGCCGCGACCGAGCCGAGGTCCTGGTTCGCTTTCGTGTGGTCGCTGACCATGTGCTGCGCGAACGACTTCACCTGCGGGCTCTGGCCCTGGCTCGAAGCGAGCTGTCCGGCCGCGACCTCGGCGTAGCCGGCCTGCGCGGCCTTCGTCGCGAAGTCGTTGTCGTCGTGTTGCGTACAGGCAGCCGCGCCGAGCGCGCTCGCGAGCGCGACGACGCAGCAGCGGCGGATGTTCATGGCGTGGCCTCCCTCGTTTTAGTGAGGAGTACGCAGCAATGCATGTGCCAAGCCGAAACCGCGCCGCGGCGCGGGCGGCGGCCGCGGCGCGGATGATGCGGTTCTCCGCGGCGGAACTTTTTTCCGTGCGCGTGCGTGGTCGAGCTCGCTCGCACCGCTGAACGCGCGCGTTCGGCGGCGCCGGAACGTCGTCCGGCCGGCCTGCCGTCCTCCGGTCGTCGCGGACGGCGGTGAACGGCACTACACTCCATCCGGTCACGGAAAGACGAACGGGAAATGCAGTGCCGGCGCCTGCGGCTGCGCCGGAGCGGTCGCCGCCCGCATCGCGCGCGCAGGGACAAGCCAATGGCCAAGCGAGGCAAAACGCGCGCGAAGTCACCGCCGCCGAGCGCATTGCCCGGCGTCAACGACGCGGCACCCGAGCACACCGATCCCGAGCACGGCTTGCCGTTCCCGATCGTCTGCATCGGCGCATCGGCCGGCGGCATCGATGCGACGACCGCGCTGCTCGGCGCGATCGAACCGAGCGTCGGCGCTGCATTCGTCGTCGTGCAGCATCTCGACCCGACGCATCCGACCGCGCTCGCGGAGATCCTCGGCCGTGCGACCGCGATGCCGGTCGCGCTCGCCGAGCACGACACCGCGGTCGAGCCGAATCGCGTCTACGTGCTGCCGCCGGGCAAGAGCATGGTGCTCGGCGACGGCGTGCTGCAGCTCGCGCCGCGCACCGAGCTGCGCGGGCAGCACCGGCCGATCGACCACTTCCTGCGCTCGCTGGCCGAGGAGCACGGGCACAAAGCGATGGCGGTCGTATTGTCCGGCATGGGCAGCGACGGCTCGCTCGGCTTCGAGGAGATCAAGGCCGCCGGCGGCATCACGTTCGCGCAGGACGACAGCGCCG
>DASWOS010000450.1:0-1944 GCA_036398645.1 Dokdonella sp.
CCATGAGCCCGCTCGAGGTCCAGTCGAGATCGGCTTCGCCGGTGCGATCGACGACCGGCAGCACCGCGACGCGCGGCGCCGACCGCGGCGCGCCGGCGGCGCGGAACGGCGGCCGCAGCGCGACCGCGAGCGCGAGCAGCAGCACCGCGGCGGCCGCGCCGGCGACGAGCCGGCGGCGGCGCCGCGCATCCGTGCGCGGCGCCGCCGCGGCCGGCGCGCTCGGCTCCGGCGCGCGCGGCGCCGGCGCGGCGACCGGCGTCGACGTCGCGGCGATCGCGTCGTCGGCGGCGGTGTCGTCGACCGTCCGCGCGCCGGCTTCCGCGGTGGCGGCGAGCGGCACGACCGGCGCGACCCAGCGCAGGCCGCGGCCGTGCACGGTGCGGATCGCGCGCTGCGTGCCGCCGTCGTCGCCGAGCGCGCGGCGCGCCTTGCGCAGTTGCTGCGACAGCGCCGCGTCGGTGACCGGGCGGCCGTTCCAGAGCGCGGCGTTCAGCTCCTGCTTGCCGAGCGCGCGTTCGCGATTCGCGAGCAGCAGCGCGATCAGGTCGAACGCCTTCGCCTCGACGTCGACGCGCCGGCCGTCGCGCAGGATCTCGCGTGCCTCGAGGTCGATCAGAAGGTCGTCGCAGCGGTAGCGCGCCGGCGCGGGCAAGCCGTTTCCGTGAGCGGGGCGGGGCGTCGGAGTTTACATGCGCGAACGCGCGCGGCAGTCGACAACGACGCCGCGGCGCGGCTATAAGTGGCTTCAGCATTGCAGGCCAAGTACTTGGTATGTCCGAGGAAATCCTGATCAACGTGACGCCGCGCGAAACGCGCGTGGCCCTCGTCGAAAACGGCATGTTGCAGGAGGTCCACGTCGAGCGCGCGAGCCGGCGCGGCTACGTCGGCAACATCTACAAAGGCCGCGTCAGCCGCGTGATGCCGGGCATGCAGGCCGCGTTCGTCGAGATCGGCCTCGAGCGCGCGGCGTTCCTGCACGCGTCCGACATCGTGCGTCCGCATGCGCCGCTGATCGCCGAGAACGGCGACGCGGCGGCTTCGCCGACGCCGCCGCCGCCGATCGGCGAGCTCGTGCGCGACGGCCAGGAAGTCGTCGTGCAGGTTGTCAAGGACCCGATCGGCAGCAAGGGCGCGCGGCTGACGACGCATCTGTCGATTCCGTCGCGGTACCTCGTGCTGCTGCCGTACAGCAAGGTGCTCGGCGTGTCGATGCGCATCGAGGACGAGGCCGAGCGCGCGCGGCTCAAGGACATGCTGGCCGAGCTGCTCGGCACGACGCGCTGCGGCTACATCGTGCGCACGAACGCCGAAGGCGAGTCGCGCGAGGCGCTCGCCGAGGACGTCGACTACCTCGGCAAGCTGTGGACCGCGGTGCAGGAGAACATCGGCACGACGACGGTCGGCCAGCGCATCTACGAGGACCTGAGCCTGCCGCTGCGCGCGTTGCGCGACCTGATGCGGCCGACGATCGAGAAGGTGCGCATCGACTCGCGCGAGACGTTCGAGCGTGCTCAGCGCTTCGTGAATCAATTCATGCCGGAGTTGGCCGAGCGGGTGGAACATTATCCCGGCGAGCGGCCGATCTTCGATCTCTACGGCGTCGAGGACGAGATCCAGCGCGCGCTGCGCAAGGAAGTCCCGCTGAAGTCCGGCGGCCATCTGATCGTCGACCAGACCGAGGCGATGACCACGATCGACGTGAACACCGGCGCGTTCCTCGGCTCGCGCAACCTCGAAGAGACCGTGTTCCGCACGAACCTCGAAGCCGCGCAGGCCGCGGCGCGCCAGCTGCGCCTGCGCAACCTCGGCGGCATCATCGTCCTCGACTTCATCGACATGCAGACCGAGGAACACCGTGAGACGGTCCTCGCCGAGCTGCGCCGCGCGCTCGCCGGCGATCGCATGAAGATCACCGTCAACGGCTTCACGCAGCTGGGCCTGGTC
>DASWOS010000451.1:0-1700 GCA_036398645.1 Dokdonella sp.
GATCGGCGACGCCGTCGATGCGGATCGGCTGGCTCGCGTCGAGCCCGTCCGGCGCGCAGCCGGGCGCGAGCGGCGGCAGGCTCGCGCGCCGGCGCAGCTCGCGCGGCAGCCACGGGTAGGCGAGCGCGGGCCAGCGCGCGACGTCGACCTCGGCGATGCGCGGCGGCGGCGCACCGGGTGACGGCGCGCGCGCCGCGCAGCCGGCACCGAGGCGCGCTCCGCTCGCCGCGTCGACGCGCAGGTGCACGAGGCCGGAGCTCCAGCTCGTCGCGTCGCGCTCGGGCAGCGTCGGCGGGATCACGCCGTTCAGCACCCAGGCCGTGCGCTTGCGGTGGCAGAGCTCCGCATGCGCCGGGTCGAACGCGAGGCCGAGCGGCCAGCAGACCTCGGCCTCGCGGACGCTCGGCGGCGGCGGGTCCGGCGCCGCGGCGATCGCGCTGCGCGGCAGGCTGTCGACGACCTGGAACATCAGCGGCAGCGCGGTGACCGCGCCGTACTGGCCCGGCAGCGGCGTGCCGTCGGGGCGTCCGATCCAGACCGCGACCGTGTAGCTCCGCGTCGCGCCGACGGCCCAGGCGTCGCGAAAGCCGTAGCTCGTGCCGGTCTTCCACGCGACGCGCGGGCGCGAGCCGGGATCGAACGTGCCCGGCGCATAGCCGGGGCGCGGATTCGCTTCGAGCACGTCGCGCACGATCCAGGCGGCGCCTTCGGACAGCACGCGGCGCTCGACCTGCGCGTCGTCGTCGGCGTAGCGCACGCGGCCGGCGATGCCGCCGCGGTTCAGCGCCGCGTACGCGCCGACCAGGTCCTCCATGCGTACGCCGGCGCCGCCGAGGATCACCGACAGGTTCGGCGCGACGCCGCGCGGCAGGCGCAGCTCGAGCCCGGCATTGGCGAGGCGCGCGGCGAAGCGCGCGGGCCCGACGCGATCGATCAGATCGACCGCCGGCACGTTCAGCGACAGCCGCAGCGCCTCGGCCGCGCCGACCGGGCCGTTGTAGGCGAGGTCGAAGTTGCCGGGCCGATAGCCGCCGAACGATTGCGGCGCGTCGACGAGCAGGCTCTCGGAGTCGATCAGGCCGTCGTCGAGCGCGAGGCCGTACAGGAACGGCTTCAGCGTCGAGCCCGGCGAGCGCCAGGCTCGCACCATGTCGACGTGGCCGAGCCGCTGCGCGTCGCCGAACACGGCCGAACCGACGTACGCGCGCGCCGCGAGCGATGCGTTGTCGACGACGAGCAGCGCGGCCGACGTGCGCTCGGGCAGGCGCGCGAGGTAGTCCGCGACGCGCGCCTCGAGCGCGCGCTGCAGCTCGGCGTCGATCGTCGTCTCGATCCGGCGCGCCTGCGGCCGCGCCTCGTGCAGGCGTTCGGCGAGCAGCGCCGCGCCGAGCGGCGGCTGCAGCGAACGCGCCGCGACGCTCTCGACGCGCGCGTCGCGGATCTCGGCCGGCGTCCACGCGCCGAGCGCGGCCATGCGGTCGAGCACCTTGTCGCGCGCGATGCGGGCGGCGTCGGCGTGGCGGTCCGGACGCAGCCGGCTCGGCGACTGCGGCAGCACGGCGAGCAGCGCGGCTTCCGCATGCGAAAGGCGCGCGGCCGGCTTGCCGAGGTACGCCCACGACGCCGCCTCGACGCCTTCGAGCGTGCCGCCGAACGGCGCGCGGTCGAGATACAGCGTCAGGATCTCGCGCTTGGACAGA
>DASWOS010000452.1:0-3267 GCA_036398645.1 Dokdonella sp.
GCGAGCCGCCGTCGGTTTTTGAAATCGATTGAAGAGATGATTGCGATTGATCCTGCCTATGAGTCGTCCCGCACCGGCGGCGCGGTTCCGTTGCGGCGGCGGCTCGAACGGCGCGCGGGCGTGTACGCGCTGGTGCGCGCGTTCTTCGCCGCGCGCGGCGTGCTCGAAGTCGAGACGCCGATGCTGTCGGCGGCCGGCAACACCGAGCCGAATATCGAGGCGTTCGCGACCGTGTTCAACGGCGGCCGCGCCGCCGGCGCGCGCGAGCGCTGGCTGCGCACGTCGCCGGAATACCCGTTGAAGCGCCTGCTCGCGGCCGGCGTCGGCGACTGCTACGAGCTCGGCCGCGTGTTCCGCGACGGCGAAGCGGGCCGGCGGCACAATCCCGAATTCACGATGCTCGAATGGTACCGCGTCGGATGGGACCATCGGCGGCTCGCCGAGGAGGCCGTCGAGCTCGTGCAGCAGGCGCTCGCATCGTGCGGGCGCGCGGCCGCGGTGCGCCGCTGCACGTACCGCGAGCTGTTCGTCGACGCGCTCGGCGTCGATCCGCTGTGCGCACCGCTCGACGCGTTGCGGGCGCCGCTCGCGGACGTACGCGTCGACGCCGACGGGCTCTCGCGCGACGACTGGCTCGACCTGCTGCTGACGCACCGGATCCAGCCCTCGTTCGCGCGCGACCGCATCACCGTCGTGCACGACTTCCCGGCGACGCAGTGCGCGCTCGCGCGGATCCGCGCCGGCGATCCGCCGGTCGCCGAGCGCTTCGAGCTGTACCTCGGGCCGTACGAGCTCGCCAACGGCTATCACGAGCTCGCCGACGCGGCCGAGCAGCGCCGCCGCTTCGAGCGCGACAACGCGCGCCGGCACGAACGCGGCCAGCGCGCGCTGCCGCTCGACGAGCGCCTGCTCGGCGTGCTCGACGACCTGCCGGACTGCGCCGGCGTCGCGCTCGGCGTCGAGCGCCTGCTGATGTGCCTGGCCGGCACCGACGACATCGCCGACGTACTCGCGTTCGCGTTCGCCGACGCGTGATGGGGTGTCGGCGGACCGCGTGTCCGGACGACGTGCCGCCGGGCCGCTTGTTCCGATTTCCGACGGCCGAGCCGGCGTTCCGATCGAAAGACCGCGGCGCGCCGCTCGGCCCCGGAGGGCCGGCGCAGCGCTGCCGACGCCGCGCAAACGGCGCGCGAATGCCGAGCAGGCCGTCTCGGGAGCGCGCAAGCGGACCGCGGGCGGGCGGGCGAGCGGTCCAGCCGGTCGAACGGAGGTCCGAGCCGAGGTCAGCGCCTCAGGCGCATCCCCACCAGCGCGATGCGGCCTGAATGAGGCCTTCGTCGTCGGCACCGCGTTCACGCGCCCAGGCCACGAAGCCATCGGGGCGGACCAGTACGGCGCTGGTTCCGAGCGGGTCCTTCGCATCGCACGCGACGTAGGTGACCCGGCGCAGTCGGCGCTCGGCCCGCATCCGCAGCGGCGCGTCGGCGGCGAAGTCCAGCAGCAGGCCACGACCGTCCCGCAGCAGCCGGGCGACGCGCGTGCCGTCGGCCAGCTCGAAATCGGGAACGCTGCGGCCCACGAGCGGGTGACCGCCGCGGAGATCGTAGCGCTGCGACACGCCCCACACCCGTTCGGCGAAGTAGGTCGCGCCGTCCCGCGTCGCGATGAGGTCGCGAAGGATCGCTTCGAGCGCGCGGGTGGCCGGTGTGGGTCGCATGAGCGCGACCTGAGCACGCGACCAGTCGAGGATGCGTGCGCCCTCGGGATGTCGTTCGGCGAAATAGCTGTCGAGCAATCCGGCCGGTGCGTCGCCGCGGATCGTGGCCGCCAGCTTCCAGCCCAGGTTCATCGCGTCGCCGAGGCCGAGGTTCAGGCCCTGGCCGCCGAGCGGCGAATGCGTGTGGGCGGCGTCGCCGGCGAGCAGCACCCGCCCGTTGCGGTAGGCCGCGGCTTGACGCGCGCGGTCGGTCCAGGTGCTCGCGAGCCGGACGGCGGTCACGGTGACATCGGTGCCCGAGACCCGGCGCAGCACCGCCTGCACGTGCTCGCGCGTGATCGGCCGGGTGCGGTGGAACGCACCGCGATCGAAATCGACCATCGCGATCGTGCCGGGCTGCGCGTAGGTGTACATGCCCGTCGACGTGTAGGTGCGTCCGACGCGGAGCTTCTCCGGATCGGCCAGCTCGACCTGGACCGAGTAGCCCGTGAATTCGGGATCGGTGCCGACGAATGCGAAGCCACCCGCCTTGCGCACCGTGCTGCGGCCGCCGTCGCAGCCCACCAGCCATCGCACGTGGAAGGTCCGGCTGCCGGCACGCACGGTCACGCCGTCGTCGGTCGGCTCGAAGCCCTCGACCTCGGCGCCGCGCCTGATCTCCGCCCCCGTCGCAGCCGCGCGCGCCGCGAGCACGGTTTCGAGAGACTGCATGTCCACCGCGAGGTTGAGCCCGGCGCGGCTCGGCAGCCGGTACGGCCAGCGCGAGGCGTCGACGTCGTCGTGGAAGAACGGAATGCCGGCGAAATGGCCGGCGGGCCGTCGCTGCGGCCGTTGCTGCATCCAGTGGGCCGAGGCCTGGGTGGCACCCCCGGCATCGTTCGCTCGGCTCGCCGCCGCGACGTCGTCGAGCAGGTCGCGGCGGTCGAACGCCTCCAGGGTCGGCGCCGACAGACCGCGCATTCCGAACGGCAGGACCTTCAGCGGCGAGAGCGGATCGTCGGCTTTTTCCAGAATCAGCACGGAAACACCCGCGAGCCGCAGCTCGCAGGCGAGGAACAGCCCGACCGGGCCGGCGCCGGCGATCGCGACGTCGTGGGTGATGGAATGGGGAACGGGCACGGCGTACTCCTGGGTCGATGGCGTTCGACCGGAGCGTTCCTCGACCGGGAGACCTCGCGGACGAACGACCGGGCGCTCGGGGGAGCGTTCGATGTTCGTCGTGGGGATCCCGGCACGAGGCCGAAGACCAGAGCTTTCGTTACCGAAAGGACTTGGGCTGACCAGACCAAGTCTGCCTTTTCCGACGCACGACATATAGCCGAGCGCGGGCCGGGCTGCAACGGGCCGCTGCCTCGAACCGGAATCGGTCAGGCCGCTCGCAGCCGCGACGCCGATCGCATTTCGCAGCTCAGTCGAGCGGCAGGCGCACGCGCGCGACGCAGCCGCGCGCGTCCTCGCGGTTCGCGAGCGTCAGGCTGCCGCCGTGCTGCTCGACGATCTGCCGTGCGAGCACGAGGCCGATGCCGGAGCCGCCCGGCTTCGTCGTGAAG
>DASWOS010000453.1:0-6443 GCA_036398645.1 Dokdonella sp.
GCTCGAGGCGCGCCGCGTAGCGCTGCGCGAGCGCACGCAGCTCGCCCTGACGTTCGCGGCGCGACAGCACGATCTCGTCGGCGAACGCCTCGAAGTGGATCTCGTAGCGATTGCCGCCGCGGTACAAGCCGAGGCAGAACACGACCGGCACCTTCAGCGCCGCGCCGAGCAGGTACGGCGCGACCGGGAAGCGCGCCGGCGCGCCCATGAACTCGACCAGCGCGCTCGCCTCGTGCGGCCGCGCGCGGTCGCCGAGCAGCGTCGCCAGCGCGCCCTCGTGCACGGCTTCGTGCAGCGCGAGCGCGATCTCCGGGCCCGACCGCGAGGCGTCGATGACCTTGCTCGCGATCGCCGGATTCAGCGCGTGCAGCGCCGCCGTCAAGGCCGGCGTCTTCTGCGTGTCGAGCACCGCGCGCACGTCGACGTCGCCGTGGCCGTCGGCGAGCGCGCGCAGCACCTCGAAGCTGCCGACGTGCGCACCGAGCAGCAGCACGCCGCGGCCGGGCTGCATGCGCGAGGTCAGCGCGTCGAGGCCGTGCACGCTGACGTCGAAGCCGCGGAAGCGACCGGCGAGCAGGAATATGCGGTCGAGCAGCGTGGCGGCGAACGCGTGGATGTGCCGCATCACCTCGCCGGCGCGCGCACGGCGGCCGAACGCGCGCGCGAGGAACGCGCGCGAGGCGCGGCGCTCGTACGGCCGGCGCAGGAAGAAATACAGCGTGATCGGATACAGCGCGGCGCGCGCGGCGCGCCGGCCGCAGCGCAGCGCGAGCGCGACGAACAGACGGATGCCGAGCGGAAACCCGCCTTCGCGCTGCTCCGACCAATGCGCGCTCATGCGAGCTCCGCGTCGCCGACGAGCACCGCCGCGCCGGCGCGCTCGACGCGGAAGCGCACGCGCGCACCGGCGCAGACCGCCTCGAGCGTCGCGTCCTCGCCGGGCCGCAGCGGCGCGACGAACTTGACCGTGCCGACGCGCGCGAGCCGGCCGGCGCCGGCGCGCTCGAGCGCGGCCGCGACGCGGTCGAGCAGCACGACGCCCGGCACCACCGGGTCGCCGGGGAAATGCCCGGGCAGGCTCGGATGCCGCGCCGGCACGCGAAACGCCTCCACGATCGTGCGCGCGCTCATCGCGCCTCGCCGTGCGGCGCGCCGGCGAGGCCGCGCACGAGATCGGGCCAGCTGCGCGTCAGGCCGGCGAGGAAGCGCGCCAGCGACGGATGCGGGATGTGGGCGAGACGACGGCGGCGGAACGCGTACTCGGCGAGCAGGAACGCGGCGACCACGGCCAGGCCGCCGCAATCGAGCCAGATGCGCGCGAACGCGGCGGGCACCGCGAACGGCGGCCGCACGCCGAAGCGCTCGGCCGCGCCGCCCGGCGTCATGCAGACCAGCAGCGTCGCCGACACGAACGCCTGCGCGCCGAACAGCAGCGCCCAGGCCGCGGTCAGGTTGCGCGCGTAGCGCGCGACGCCCGGCAGCGCGAGGCGCTCGGCGCCTTCGGTGACTTCGATGACGCGCGCGATCAGCGGCCGCCGGCCGCGTGCGAGCGTGCTCGCGAACAATGCGCACAACGCCGCGGCGATCAGCGCCGGCATCGCGCCGAGCGCGAGCGCGCCGCGGCCCGACAGCGCGAGCGCGCCGATCGCGGCGACCGCGAGCGGCCACGTCGCCCAGGCCCAGGCCGCGCCGCGGCGCAGCGCGGGCAGCAGCAGCATGCTGACCAGGATCAGCGCGACCGCGGCGCCGAGCGCGGCGCTGCCGCTCGCCAGCGCCGCGACGACCAGCGCCGCGTAGGCGAGAAACGCGATCCGGCGCCGGCGCGCGCTCGCGGAACCTGCGGCCGGAACGGTGGAGATCGCGGGCAAGGGACGCTCTGTCCGGCAAGGCGGAAACGCCGATGAATGTAGCACACGGGAATCGCCGCGCCGGCACGCGCGGCGCGTTACGCGGCGCGATTCCGCTCGATGTGCTCGGCGAGCGCGCGCAGGCTGCCGAAGATGCGCTTGTTGTCCGGATTGTCCGAGCGCAACTGGAAGCCGTAGCGCTTCGAGACCGCGAGCGCGAGCTCGAGCGCGTCGATCGAATCGAGGCCGAGATCGCTGCCGAACAGCGCGGCCTCGGGATCGATGTCCTCGGGCTTGATCCAGTCGAGATTCAGGCTCGAGACGAGCAGTTCGGCGAGCTCGCGTTCGGCGGCGGTCTGCGCGGCGGCGCTGGCGTTGATGTCCATGGAGTCGTCGGTTCCGTCGGGCGCGGAGAGATGACACGCGGCGGCCGGCCTGCGCGGCTTGCGGCCGGCTTCGAGCGACGTTCGCGGGTCGCCGCGAGTGTATCATTCGCGGTTCTCCGCGCGTCGCGCGTGTCCGTCCCGCCTCTCTTGCCGATGTCGACGCCGAGCCTTGCCACCGCGCCGCCCCTGCCGCTGCCGATCGGCTACGAACGCACGCCGGCGGCCGCGCTGCTCGCGCAGTCCGACGTGCTCGCGGTCATCGGCTTCGGCGCCGGCGCCGCGCTGCCGGACGATCCGCGTGTGCTCCGCGTCGGCCTCGAGCCGCTCGGCGCGCCGCTGCTCGAAGTCTGGCGCGCCCACGCGCCGGTCCGCTGCGGACGCGACGGCGAGCTGCGCTGGAGCAGCGACGGCGAACACCTGTTCTTCGCGATCGAGCTCGACGAGGCCGCGCACGGCGGCATCGTCGGCGCGGCCGAGCGCGCTTATCGTCTCGCGACCGCGTTCGTCGCCGCGAGCGCGACGCCGCATCTGCTGCGCCTCTGGAACTACCTCGACGCGATCAACCTCGGCGACGGCGACGACGAGCGCTATCGGTTGTTCTGCACCGGCCGCGCGCGCGGCATCGACGCCGGCGCGCCGACGCGCTACCCGGCCGCGACCGCGATCGGGCGCCAGGACGGCGTGCGCGTGCTGCAGGTCTACGGCGTCGCCGCGCGCGCCGAGGGCACGCCGGTCGAGAATCCGCGCCAGGTCAGCGCGTGGCGCTATCCGCGCGAGTACGGACCGACCGCGCCGACGTTCGCGCGCGGCATGCTGCCGACGCCGGCGCAGCTGCTGATCTCCGGCACCGCGGCCGTCGTCGGCCACGCGTCGCGCCACCACGACGATCTCGCCGCGCAGCTCGACGAGACGCTCGCGAATCTCGACAGCCTGCTGCGCCGCGCCGACCCGGCCGCCGCGCGGCTCGGCGAGCGCAGCCTGCTGAAGGCGTACCTGCGCGACCCGCGCGACGCCGCCGCGGTCGCCGCGACGTTCGCCGAGCGCGTGCCGGAGCTCGGCGGCCTGCTGCTGCTCGGCGGCGACATCTGCCGGCGCGAGCTGCTCGTCGAAGTCGACGGCGTTCACGCGCTCGGCCGCTAGCCGACGGCGCGCGCCGCGGCGCCGATCCTCGCGCCGGTTCAGCACTGCATTCCTGCGCATCGCTCCCCACCGTCGACCCGCGTTCCACCCACGTCCCGGCCGCGCCGTTGGTGCACCGCGCCAGCGCACGGACGCCGCGACGGAGCCGACTGCGGCGCTATGCCACAGTCGGCGCAGCCGCTCTCGCGGTGGTGTCCCGCGGATGGCACAGTTCGAAAAATCGTTGCAGCGCAACAATTTGCAATCTCTTGATCCTTGTGAAAATCTCCTGAGCCCGGCGCTTTGGCATAAGCACTGCAAAGAAATACGCGCAGCGCAGACCGGCCCGGCCGCTCAGTTCGGCCGGCTCGTGTTGCATGCCGGACGTTGCGGAGCGTCGATTCCGGACTCTGCGACCCATAGCCACGCGAGCTTAGAAAAATTCAGGTTGATGACTATTCGCCGGCTGCGTTTCCGCTCTCGGCAGAAGTACCACCGACCTACACAGGAGGAGAATCGAAGATGAGTTGGCTTACAGCGAAACAACGGGCCCAGGCGTGCTGCGCGGCGGTTGCGCTACTCGGCACGTGCGGCGTGGCGATGGCTTCGACCGACACGGAGCTCTTCCAGCGCTTCAAGGATCCGAATCAGTGGGGTGCGCCCGCGGGCGATCTGAACCTGACGCGCTACAGCGCGCTCAAGGGCATCAACACCGAGAACGTCAAGGACCTGCAGTACGCCTGGTCGCAGTCGAGCGGTACGCTGCGCGGCCACGAAGGTCAGCCGCTCGTCATCAACGACGTCGGCGGCAAGCCGATGATGTTCCTCGAGAGCGGCTGGCCGAACATCGTGCAGGCGCTCGACCTCAGCGATCCGGACCATCCGGTGCAGGCGTGGAGCTACACGAAGACGAGCGGCCGCGACGAGTCCGCGGTGCCGCGCGCGTGCTGCGACACGGTCAACCGCGGCCTGTCCTACGCCGACGGCAAGGTCGTGTTCGGCACGCTCGACGGCTTCGTCATCGCGCTCGACGCGCAGACCGGCAAGGAAGCGTGGATCGTCAAGCACGCGCATCCGGACAAGGGCGAGACGATCACGCCGGCGCCGATCGTCGCGAACGACAAGGTGCTGATCGGCTTCGGCGGCGACGAGTTCGCCGCGCGCGGCCGCTTCACCGCGTACAACCTCGCCGACGGCAAGAAGGTCTGGGAGTGCTACTCGACCGGCAGCGACAAGGACGTGTGCCTGACCCCGGACACGAACAAGAAGCATCCGGAATACGGCAAGGCCGGCAAGGACCTCGGCATCCACACGTATCCGGGCGACGAATGGCAGCGCGGCGGCGGTTCCGCCTGGGGCTGGTACTCGTACGATCCGGACCTGCACCTCGTCTACTACTCGACCGGCAACCCGGGCCTCTGGAGCCCGTCGTTCCGCTGCGGCGCGAAGCCGCAGACGCAGGAGGAGTGCAACTCCGGCAAGTGGGACAACAAGTGGTCGATGACGATCTTCGCACGCAACGTCGACACCGGCGAGGCGGTCTGGGCCTACCAGATGACGCCGTTCGACCAGTGGGACTACGACGGCATCAACGAGAACATCCTCGTCGACAACCTCGACGTCGACGGCAAGAAGCACAAGGCGCTCGTCCACTTCGACCGCAACGGCTTCGCCTACGTGCTCGACCGCACCGACGGCACGCTGCTGCGCGCGCACAAGTACGTGACCGCGAACTGGGCCGAGAAGATCGACATGAAGACCGGCCGTCCGGTCAAGGTCGCCGAGCACTCGCCGCTCGCGACCGGCGCCAACACGCAGGTCTGCCCGTCCGCGATGGGCGGCAAGGACCAGCAGCCGGCCTCGGTCGATCCGAACGATCCGGCGAACTTCTACGTGCCGACGAACAACTGGTGCATGGAGCTGAATCCGCAGGAGCGCTCGCACACGCAGCAGGGCACGGTCTACGTGTTCGCGAACGTGTACATGTATCCGGAGAAGCCCGGCGTGACCGGCAAGATCAAGAAGTTCAACGTCGTGACCGGCAAGACCGAGTGGGAGATTCCGGACCAGTACCCGAACTGGAGCGGTACGCTGACGACGGCCGGCGGCCTCGTGTTCTACGGCAGCCTCGGCGGCGACTTCCGCGCGGTCGATCGCAACACCGGCAAGATTCTGTGGTCGCGCAAGCTCGGCTCCGGAATCATCGGCAACCCGATCTCGTGGTCGGTCAAGGGCAAGGAGTACGTGTCGGTGTGGTCCGGCATCGGCGGCTGGATCGGCCTGCCGGTCACCGCGGGTCTCGACCTGAACGACAAGTACGGCGCGATCGGCGCGACCGCGATGACGAAGGCGGCCGGGCTGAACCACATCCCGCAGGGCGGTACGCTGTACACGTTCCGCGTGGGTGGATGACGAACGAAGCTCGCTTCGTTCGTCGCAACGAACGCCCGGCGCGCATGCGCCGGGCGTTTTGCGCTTCGCGGCCGCGGGATTTCACCGCTCCGCCGCGGGCGCCCGTCTCGGGGCGCGGAATCGCCGCGCATCACCCGCCGTCCTTCGAAACGATCCCCGAGAGGAAGACCCGATGAAGACGATTCTCCGCTCCGCGCTGCTGCTCGGCGCGCTCGCCGCCGCCGACGCGTCGGCCGAGGAAAAGCTCGCCTCACTGACCGTCTGCGCGGACCCCGGCAACATGCCGCTGTCGAACCAGCAGCAGGAAGGCTTCCAGAACAAGATCGCGCAGGTGCTCGGGCAGGCGCTCGGCACCGGCGTGCAGTACTACTGGCGCCCGTCGATCGAGCGCGGCCTGATGCGCACGACGCTCTCGCAGGGCAGCTGCGACCTGTGGATGGACATGGCGTCGGACACTGAGGGCGCCGAGATCCTGACGCCGCTGTACCGTTCGACGTTCGTGTTCGTTTACCGCGACGACAAGGGCTATTCGATCAAGAACCTCGACGATCCGCTGCTGCAACGCGTGCGCATCGGCGTGTTCCAGGTGTCGGCCGCGCGCCAGGCGCTCGCCGCGCACGGCATCATGACGAACACCGTGATCCAGTACCTGAGCCACAACGGCGACCTCGTGCCCGAG
>DASWOS010000454.1:0-5317 GCA_036398645.1 Dokdonella sp.
GCGAACGCGATTCGCCGGGCTCCGGCGTCAGCGAGATGCGGATCGTGTCGCCGATGCCTTCCTGCAGCAGCACCGCGAGCGCGGCGCTCGAAGCGACGATGCCCTTCGAACCGATGCCGGCCTCGGTCAGGCCGAGATGCAGCGCGTAGTCGCAGCGCGCGGCGAGATCGCGATAGACCGCGATCAGCTCCTGCACGCCCGACACCTTGCACGACAGCACGATGCGCTCGCGCGGCAGGCCGATTTCCTCGGCGCGCGCGGCGGAATCGAGCGCGGAGCGGATCAGCGCTTCGCGGCCGACGCGCGCGGCGTCCCACGGCTCGGCGCGCGCGCGGTTCTCGTCCATCAGCGCGGCGACCAGCGCCTGGTCGAGCGAACCCCAGTTCACGCCGATGCGTACCGGCTTCGCGCAGGTCAATGCGGTTTCGATGATCGCGCCGAACTGCAGGTCCCTCTTCCTGCCGAAGCCGACGTTGCCGGGGTTGATGCGGTATTTCGCCAGCGCCTCGGCGCAGGCCGGCTCGCGCTCGAGCAGCTGATGGCCGTTGTAGTGGAAGTCTCCGATCAGCGGCACGCCGCAGCCGATCATGTCGAGCCGCTCGCGGATGCGCGGCACCGCGGCGGCGGCTTCCGGCGTGTTGACCGTGATGCGCACGAGCTCCGAGCCCGCGCGCGCGAGCTCGGCGACCTGCTTCGCGGTCGCGACGACGTCGGCGGTGTCGGTGTTCGTCATCGACTGCACGACGACCGGCGCCGCGCCGCCGACGCGCACGCCGCCGATCTCGACGGGGACGCTGGCGCGCCTGGCCAGCGGACCGTCCGGACCCGGGTTCGTCATTCGCTCTCGAATCGCGCCAGCGCGCGCCGCAAGGACCTGAAGGGCCGCGATTATACGGCGTCGCGGCGACCGGCTCGTGAACGTACGACGTCTATGCGGCGCCGGCACCGTCCCCGCCGGCCGCGGCCAGCGCGAAGCGCTCGTAGAGGCCGATCGTCTCGAGGTGGCGCAGGCCCTGCACGCGCTCGGCGCGCGCCGGTGCCGGCACGCCGTGCAGATCGACCGGCGCGACGAGCTCGACCTCGTCGGCGCCGCGTTCGAGCTCGGCCGGCACGAGCAGCTCCGAGTAGTCGAAGCCGGGATCGGCCGCGGTCGACGCGAGCAGCAGCGCGCGCACCGGCGTGCGCGCGTCGCCCGAGCGGCGCGCCGCGGCGGCGAGCGCGCGGCGCGCGAGCAGCTCGATGCCGGCGTCGATGCCGCCCTGCTCGTCGATGCGCAGCCAGCGCACGACGCCGACCATCCAGTCCGCGTCGCCGAGTTCCGAGCGCGCCGGCAGCGCGAGGCCGACGAGGTCGGCGACGCGCACGCGCAGGCCGTCGCCGGACGGCGCGCGCTCCCACAGCACGCGATAGCCGCCGAGGCTCTGGTCGAGCACGCGCACCGGCCGCCGCGGCGCGCGCCCGACCTCGGCCGCGCCGCGCCAGGCCGCCGCGTGCTCGCCGCCGCCGAGGCTGATCGCCTCGCCGCGCACGCGGCGCAGGAAGCTCGCGAACTCCTCGCCGCCGGCCAGCGCCGAATGCAGTTCGTGCAGGCCGAGCACGCTGTCCAGCACGTAGCCGCCGCCGAGCCGCGGATGGCCGCGTTCGGCGCGCGCGCGCCAGCCGGCCGCGACTCGGCGCGCGAGCGCGGCGTCGATCTCGGCCGCGCCGTCGCTCAGGCGCAACGTCGCCGTCGCGGCGCCGGCGGCGGCCGCGAGCTGCGCGTCGACGCGCGCGTGCACGCCGTCGAGATGCAGCGCCGGCGCGCCGCGGCGTGCGTCGCCGCGCTCGTCGGCGAGATAGCCCGGCCCGCGATCCGCATCGTACGGCACGGCGAGATCGCGCTCGCCGCCGTTGCGGTCGCGCAGCTCCGCGTACGGCACCAACGCGCGCGCGAACGCGGCGACCTCGCCCTGCTCGCGCTGCGTGAAGCGGTACGGATTCGCGAGCGCGACGAGCAGCGCCTCGAGGTACGCCGCGCGCGGCGTCGCGCCGGGTTCGGCGGCGCGGTCGTCGAGGCGCAGCTCCGCCGCGAAGCGATGCACGTCGTGCAGCGCGCGCCACGCGCCGGCGGCCGGCGTGCGGTACAGCAGGTACGCTTTCGCGAGATGCGCGCCGCCGTGCTGCAGTGCGCGCAGCGCCGCCAGAGCGACGTGGCGGCCGCGCAGGAACGGCACGCCGCCGGCCGGCGCGCAGAGCTCGGCGAGCGCGATGCGGTAGCCGGTCGCGAGCTCGCCCTGGAACGCGAGCGCGAGCTCGCCGAGTTCGGCCTTCGCCGCCGGCAGCGGGAAGCTCGCGCCGAGGATCTGCCGGTCGGTGTACGCGGCGAGCTCCGCCAGCGGCCGGCGCAGCAGCTCGAGCGCGTCGAGCCGTTGCACGCCGTCGACACGCTGTCGGTTCAGGTCGCGCAGCGCGTCGAGCACGCGGCGCGACGCGACCGCGAAGTTCGCCATCGGCAACGCGTCGATCCACGCCTTGACCGCGCGCGGCTCGGCGGCGAACGCGTTCTCCGACGCGACGTGCCGGTCCGGCAGATGGCTGGTCAATCGACGGTACGCTTCGCTCATCGGCTCTGCCGCCAGGCGCCGGCGGACGCCGTCGTCCGCAGTGGTCGGCTGCGATTATAGGCGCCCGCCGGCACGGCGACTCCCGCCGCGGACGCGGCGCTGCGGCTACACTTGCGCGATGGCCGTCCGCGCGCTGCTTCCCTCCTCGTCCTCGACGAGCTCCGTGCTGCGCGTGCTCGCCGAGCAGGCGTTCAGCCGTGCGGCCGGCGCGCCGCTCGTCGAAGGCAACGCGGTCGAGCTGCTGATCGACGCGCGCGCGACGTTCGACGCGTGGCTCGCCGCGATCCGCGCGGCGCGCGCGGCCGTGCTGTTCGAGAACTACATCTTCCGCGACGACGAGGTCGGCCGCGCGATCCGCGACGCGCTCGTCGAGCGCGCGCGCGACGGCGTGCGCGTGTACGTGCTGCGCGACTGGCTCGGCTGCCTCGGCCAGTCCTCGGCGCGCTTCTGGCAGCCGCTGCTCGACGCCGGCGGCGAGGTGCGCGTCTACAACCCGCCGCGCTTCGACAGCCCGTTCGGCTGGCTCGCGCGCGACCATCGCAAGCTGCTCGTCGTCGACGGCGAGACCGGCTTCCTCGGCGGCATCTGCGTCAGCGCCAAATGGCTCGGCGATCCGCAGCGCGGCGTACCGCCGTGGCGCGACACCGTGGTGTCCGTGCGCGGACCGGCGCTGCGCGATCTCGTACGCGCGTTCGCCGACGGCTGGGCCGCGCTCGGCGCGCCGCTGCCCGACGAGGTCGTGGTCGCACCGGCGAGCGGCACGGCGTGCGGGACGACGCATTTGCGCGTCGTCGCGACGGTGCCGAACACGGCCGGCCTGTACCGCCTCGACTAGCTGATCGCCGGCATGGCGCGCACGAATCTGTGGCTGACCGACGCGTACTTCGTCGGCGTCGCGCCGTACGTGCAGGCGCTCGCGGCGGCCGCGCGCGACGGCGTCGACGTGCGCCTGCTCGTGCCGGGCACCAGCGACGTGCCCGCGGTCGGCGCGCTGTCGCGCGCCGGCTATCGGCCGCTGCTCGAGGCCGGCGTGCGCGTGTTCGAATGGAACGGCTCGATGATGCACGCGAAGACCGCGGTCGCCGATGCGCGCTGGGCGCGCGTCGGCTCGACCAACCTGAACGTCGCGAGCTGGATCGGCAACTGCGAGATCGACGTCGCGATCGAGGACGAGGCGTTCGCGCGCCGCATGGAGGCGCAGTACCTCGCCGACCTCGCGAACGCGACCGAGATCGTGCTGCGCGTGTCGCGGCGCGAGCGCAAGGCCGCGCGCGAGGCCGAGCGCGTGCCGGGCACCGAGCGTCCGCACGCGGTCCGCGCGCAGGGCGGCAGCTCGAGCCGCGCCGCGGCCGGCGCGCTGCGCCTGGCCAACTCGATCGGTGCGGCGATCACCGACCGGCGCGTGCTCGGTCCGGCCGAGTCCGGCCCGCTCCTGGTCGGCGGCCTCGTGCTGCTCGCCGCGGCGGCTCTCGCGGCGATCTGGCCGCGCGCGATCGCGTGGCCTCTGGCCGCGCTCGCGATCTGGATCGGCGCGAGCCTGATCACGCGCTATGTCGAACTGCGCCGCCGACGGCGATAATGCGCTGCCGCGGCCGCCGGTCCGCGAACTCCCGACGAATTCTGCGAGCGCCGTGTCCGACTCCGAACCCACCGCGACCCGCGTCCGCGAGGTCTACACGCCGTCCGCGCTGACGCGCCTCGTGCGCGACCTGCTCGAGGACGCGCTGCCGCTGATCTGGGTCGAGGGTGAGATCTCGAACTGCTCGCGGCCGGCGTCCGGCCATCTGTACTTCACGCTGAAGGACGCCGGCGCGCAGGTGCGCTGCGCGATGTTCAAGCCGCGCAGCGCCTGGCTGCGCTTCCGTCCGGCCGACGGCATGCGTGTCGTCGCGCGCGCGCGGGTCAGCCTCTACGAGGCGCGCGGCGAGTTCCAGCTGATCGTCGAGTCGCTCGAGGACGCCGGCGTCGGCGCGCTGCAACGCGAGTTCGAAGCGTTGAAGGCGCGGCTCGCCGCCGAGGGGCTGTTCGATCCGGCGCTGAAGCGCGCGATCCCGAAATGGCCGCGCCGCATCGGCGTCGTCACCTCGCCGACCGGCGCCGCGGTGCGCGACGTGCTCAGCGTGATCGCGCGGCGCTTCCCGCTCGCCGAGATCGAGGTGCTGCCGGTACCGGTGCAGGGCAAGGACGCACCGCCGGCGATCGTCGCGATGCTCGAAGCGGCTTCGCGCGCCGGCCGCCACGACGTGCTGCTGCTGACGCGCGGCGGCGGCTCGCTCGAGGATCTGTGGGCGTTCAACGACGAGCGCGTCGCGCGCGCGCTGCGCGCGAGCGCGACGCCGGTCGTCAGCGCGATCGGCCACGAGATCGACTTCACGATCGCGGATTTCGCCGCGGACCTGCGCGCACCGACGCCGTCGGCCGCGGCCGAACTGCTGGTGCCGGACGCGGACGCGCTCGCGCGCGTGCTCGAACGCGAGCGCACGCGGCTGCGCCAGTGCATGCGCCACGTGCTGGAAGCGCGTGCGCAGCGCCTCGACCAGCTCTCCGCACGGCTCGCCGCGCAGCATCCGCACGCGCGCCTCGCGCGCTCGGCCGAGCGCCTGACGGCGCTGCGGCGGCGTCTCGTCGAACGCGCGCGCGGCGGCGTCGAGCGCCGCGCCGCGCGCGCCGCCCAGCTCCGCGTGCGGCTGCTCGCGCGCACTCCGCGCGCACGC
>DASWOS010000455.1:0-8977 GCA_036398645.1 Dokdonella sp.
CGTTCCGGCGCGCGGCCCATGCGTGCGAGCAGCGCGTCGGCGGCGCGGCGCAGCGCGTCCATCGGCTCGGCGCCGGCCGCGTCGGCACGCAGCCGCGGATCGTCGCCGACCCGCAGACGCGCGCGCCAGCCGGCGTCGTCGCGTGCGAGCCCGCCTGCGACGACGAGCGCCGCAGCGCCGAGCCGGCGCAGCTCGGCGAGGTCCGGCGACGCGTCGGCGTCCGTCGCGTGGCCGAGCAGCGCGAGCGTGGTCTCGCTCGGTACGACGGCGACGCCGGCGCGGCGCAGGCGGTCGGCGACCAGGTCCATGCCGCCGAGCCGCGCCCAGGCGAGGTCCGCGCTCGCCGGCACGTCGAGCGGCAGCACGGCGATCCGGCGCGGCGCCGCTGCGCCGCCGGCATCGAGCGCGGCGACGGCGGCGGCCGTCGCGCCACTTGCGGGCGGCGTGCGCCGCAGCGACGCGATGCCGACGACCGCGATCGCCGCCAGCGCCGCCACCGCGAGCGCGGCGATCGTGCGTGCCGGGCGGCGCGGCAGCCGTGCGGAATCTCGCCCGCGCACGGCGTTCGTCGCCGCATCCGGCGCCGGCGGCGGCGCGGCGGCCGCAGTTGCGCGATCGCGTTCCGCGTCGCCGTCGGGTCGTGCCGCTGCCGCGCTCTCGCGCGCCGGTGCGTCCGCGCTCGCCGGCGCGACGTCCATGGTCGGCGCACTCGACGCTGCCGGTGCGGCCGCGTCGCCGCGCGCGATCGTTCCGCGCGGAGCCGCGCGTGCGGTGCTCCGCGTCGGCCGCCGGTGCGTGCTCGGCGATGCGGCGCCGCCGGCCGCGACGGACACGGCTTCGTCGGGCGCGGCGGCCGGATCGCGGCCGCGCGCCGAAGCGGGCACGGCTTCGGCGTCGGTGAGCACACGTGTCGGCGCGACCCAGTGGTAGCCGAAGCCGACGACGGTGCGGATGCGCTCTTGGCGCGCGGCCTCGTCGCCGATCGCGCGGCGCGCACGCAGCACGAGTTGGCCGAGGCGGATGTCGGAAACGTTGTCGCGATGCCAGACCGCGCGGATCAGCTCGTCGCGGCCGACCGCGCGCTCGCGATGCTCGATCAGATATTGCAGGCAGACGAGCACGCGCAGCGGCAGCACGACGCGCTCGCCGTCGCGGCGGAGCTCGCGCGTGGCCGGATTCAGGCGAAACTCGTCGAAAGCGTAGATCGGCGGTGGCATCGGTCGGTCGCGGCGATCGCCGGCGCCGGGCGCCGCCGCTTCGTCGCTCGGGATCACTCGGCAGCGAGCTCGTTCGCGCGATCCGGAACACCGGCCGTGCCCGCCGCGCCGTGCTCCGCGAGTCCCGCATGAATCGCCATCACGATGCCCGATCGGCGCCGCACCGGCGAGGTCGCGCATTCCGCGCGCGCCGGCAGCCGGTGCGCCGCGGCCGCCGGCACGGCACTGCGCACCGTCGAGGCGCCGCCGACGCGCGCGGCGAAGCGCGCCGGATCGCCGGAGCGCGGTGCGCGGCGGCGGCATCGTGCGCGGCCCGCGCCGAGCCGCGCACCGGTCACGCGCTCGATATCGCTCGGCCTGCGCGCCGTTCGCACGTCGTGACGATTCGCGCGGCTACAGGTCGAAGCGAATGCCCTGCGCGAGCGGCAGTGCGTCGGAGTAGTTGATCGTGTTGGTCTGCCGGCGCATGTAGGCCTTCCATGCGTCGGAGCCGGACTCGCGGCCGCCGCCGGTGTCCTTCTCGCCGCCGAACGCGCCGCCGATCTCGGCACCGCTGGTGCCGATGTTGACGTTCGCGATGCCGCAGTCGGAGCCGGCCGCGGACAGGTAACGCTCGGCGGCCTCGAGGTCGCGCGTGAAGATCGCCGAGGACAGGCCCTGCGGCACCGCGTTCTGCTGCGCGATCGCGTCGTCGAGGTCGCGGAACGGCATCACGTAGAGGATCGGCGCGAACGTCTCGGCCTGCACGATCGGGTCGGAGTTGTCGAGGCCGGTCACGATCGTCGGCAGCACGAAGTTGCCGGGACGGTCGGCGAGCGCGGCGCCGCCGGTCGCGATCGTGCCGCCGTTCGCCTTCGCCTGCGCGATCGCGGCGAGGTACTGCTCGACCGCGGCCTTGCTGTTCAGCGGGCCCATCAGCGTCGTCGCCAGCGTCGGGTCGCCGATGCGCGCTTCGACCTGCCGGTACGCCTTGACCAGCCGCGCGAGCACGTCGTCGTACAACGATTCGTGCACGAACAGACGGCGCGTGGTCGTGCAGCGCTGGCCGGCGGTGCCGACCGCGCCGAACACGATCGCCGGGATCGCGAGCTTCAGGTCCGCGCTCGCGTCGACGACGATCGCGTTGTTGCCGCCGAGCTCGAGCAGCGAGCGGCCCAGGCGCCGCGCGACGCGCTCGCCGACGCGGCGGCCGACCTTCGTCGAGCCGGTGAAGCTGATCAGCGGGATGCGGCGGTCGTCGACGAACGCTTCGGCGAGCTCGGTGCCGGCGTCGTTGAACAGGAAGAACACGTCGGGAAAGCCGCCGGCGCGCAGCGCCTCGCTGCAGATGCGCATCGTCGCGATCGCCGACAGCGGCGTCTTCGGCGACGGCTTCCAGATCGTCACGTCGCCGCAGATCGCGGCGAGCATCGCGTTCCAGGCCCAGACCGCGACCGGGAAGTTGAACGCGCTGATGACGCCGACGAGGCCGAGCGGGTGCCACTGCTCGTACATGCGGTGGCGCGGGCGCTCCGAATGCATCGTGAAGCCGTAGAGCATGCGCGACTGGCCCACCGCGAAGTCGGCGATGTCGATCATCTCCTGCACCTCGCCGTCGCCTTCGGGTTTGATCTTGCCCATCTCGAGCGCGACCAGCGAGCCGAGCGCGTCCTTGTGCCGGCGCAGCGCCTCGCCGCACAGGCGCACCGCCTCGCCGCGGCGCGGCGCCGGCGTCGCGCGCCAGGTCGCGAACGCGTCCTGCGCGCGGCGGATCAGCGTCTCGTAGTCGTCGCGCGTCGTCGCCTGGACTTCCGCGAGGACCGCGTTCGTGCTCGGATCGACCGATCGGATGCGGCCGGCCGCGTCCGCGGTCGCCCACTCGCCATTGCCGAGATACGTGCCGGATTGAATCGAGGCGAGGCCGAGCGCCTCGAGGATCGGGGCGGACATGGAAGCTCCACGGAAAGGTCGAAGCCGCAGTGCGGCGCGGAATCGGCGATTCTAGCAGGGCGCGTCGGCGGCGCTGCCGGGGCGGCCGCGCTCGCACGGATTCCCGCGGCTTCGGCACGGCCGAACGTCGGCGGCCGCGTCGCCGACGCAGCGCCGACGCTCAGCCGAACCGATAGGCGGACACGGCCTTGCCGAACACGCGGTCGGCGAAGACGCGCCGGCCGGCGTCGCCGCCGGCCGCGCCGGCCGCGACCATCAGCGGCAGCAGGTGCTCCGCGCGCGGATGCGCGGCGAGCGCGCCGGGCATGTGCCGCCAGTCGGTGAGGCGTGCCGCGCGCGCCTCCGCATCGGCGCCGACCGCGGCGGTCAGCGCGGCGTCGAAGCGCTCGGCATCGAGATTCGCGCCCGCGTCCGGCGCGAACCACGCGCGCAGGTTGTGATAGCTCATGCCGCTGCCGACGATCAGCACGTCCTCGTCGCGCAGCGGCGCCAGCGCGCGGCCGATCGCGAGATGCGCGGCCGGATCGAGACCGGCTTGGAGCGAGAGCTGCACGATCGGAACGTCGGCGTCGGGATAGATCAGCAGGAACGGCACGAACACGCCGTGGTCGAAGCCGCGTTCGCGCTCGGTCACGGCCGCGATGCCGGCATCGCCGAGCAGCGCGCGCACGCGCTCGCCGAGCGCCGGCGCGCCGGGCGCCGGATAGCGCAGCCGGTAGGTGTGCTCCGGGAAGCCATAGTAGTCGAACAGCAGCGGCGGCCGCGCCGCGACGTTCACGCTCGGCGCGGCGGCTTCCCAGTGCGCCGAGATCACGAGCACCGCGCGCGGACGCCGGCCGATCGAGGCGGCGACGCCGCGCAGGTACGCGCCCATCTCTCGCCACGGGTCCGCCTGCCCGGCCGGCGGCTCGATGAAGAAGCACGGCCCGCCGCCGTGCGGAATGAACAGCGTCGGCAGGCGTTCTGAAGCGGAGGTCATCGTGCGCTCGCTGGCGAAGCCGGCTGAGATGGCGGCATCCGGTTCCGCTTGCAAGCCGCGCCGGCGCGAGGCTTGTGATCCGCCGGCACGGCGCGGAAGCTGTGCGTTCCCCACGACGTGCAGGAGGTCCGCGATGACGCTTCCGAGAATACCCGCCGACGACGAGGTCGACCTTCCCGACGAAGCGCGCGAGCGCGCCGAGGGCGCCGAGGGCGCGCCCGACGACGACTGGGGCGACGAGACGCAGGAAGACGAGCAGCTCGAGACCGAGCAAGGGCTCGAGCAGGATCACTTCATCGAAGCGGACGACGAGTAGCCGCGCGCGCGGCGCTCCGGCCGGTGCGGCGCCGATCCGGCGCCTCGATTCGGCGCGTCAGGTCGAGCGCGATCGGGCCGCGCCACCGGCCGCAGCACCGCGGTCGCGCAGCCGACCACGGCGTGGCCGTCCGCGCCGTCGACCTGCGGCAGAGAGGAACGTCGCCGGCAGCCGACATGCGACCACGGCGGCGAGCTCGGCCGCGTCGCCGCCGCCGGCGATGTGCGGATGGGCCGTGCCTATGTGCGTTCGAGGGACGCGGACGGACCGTAGGCGTCCGGCCCCCGGCGCGCGCGGCGGTCGCGGTGTTCGCGCGGATGTGCAAGGAACAGGATCGCGAACGCGCATCGCCGTGCCGTTCGCCGCAGGCGAACGGAACAGCAGGCCGTGAATCGCTTCGGACACGACGGGGCGCCTGTCGCGTCGGCTCCGACAGCGCGGGAACGGCGAGCGCCGCGATCGTCGCCGTCGCCGGCGGGCACTCGGACGGCGCGATGGGCAGCGAACCGGCGGATCGCGGCGGGCTCGGCAAGCAGCGCCGCGTGCGCAGGCCGGCGGTGCTCAGCGTTCCGCGCCGGGCCCGCATCGCCGCGACCGCGACGCGACATCGAGGACGGGAACATCCTCTCGGCGGCGCTGGCGTGCGCTCGTCGCGGACGTCGAGACGCGCATCGATCGGCCTACCGAGCATCGGCGCCGCCGCGCTTACCGAGCGGCGAGGGTACGGCGGCGTCGTTGCGCATCCGCCGCCATCCGAAAACGCGTCTCGTCGCGCGAGCCAGCGTCCGCTGTACGAATGCCGGCAGGTGCGCACAGCGCGAACGAAGGCTGCCGTGCGACGTGTGACGAAAGGTCCTGCGCGCGGCGGGTTCGAAGCCATCACGCGCCGATCGAACGGGCCGATGCGAACGGCCGATTCGTTCGCCCGCCGCGAAGCGATCGTCGAGCCGAGTTCACCAACCGCGAGGGCGCAACGCCGGGCCGACGAAAACGCTCATCGATATACGCCTGCTTTTCGCCCCAAGCAATCTTCGCACTGGACGTGATGCGTATTCGCTGCATCGAGGTGATGACCTAAAAAACACTTTTCGGCGACATTTCCCTGAGTACCGTGGGGCTCGGCGGAGTGGAGTCGGCGCGCATGGGCGAAAACGTCGAAGGTTCGATCAGCGTCGGTTCGAGCGAGTCCGCGCGCTGGTTGCGGGCGCAGGCCGCGCGCGATTGGACGTCAGCCGGGCTACCCGCGTTCGCGGACTGGGATCCGGCGGTCGTCGCAGTCATGCGCACGATCGCGCATGCGCAGAGCCCCATGGCGCTGATGATCGGACGCCGCGGCATCGTCGCCGCGAACCGCTGCGCCGAGCGCCTCTTCGCGGAAAAAGTCGGCGGCAGCATCAACGGGCGCTCGGTGTTCGAGGTGCTGCCCGAAAGCGCGGCGTTCTACGCATCCGTGCTCGAGCGCGCATCGGCCGGTGAAGGAACCATCCACCGCGATCAGCCGATACGCCTGATCCACGCGGGGCGGGCGCAGACGAGCTGGTTCAACCTGGACTTCACCCCGGTCACGGCGCGATCGGGCCGCGTTCTCGGCGTGCTCGGCGTCGCGTCGGACGTGACCTTCCACGTCGAACGCATGCGCAGCCTGTCGGAATCCGAGCGGCGTCTGCGCCTCGCGCTCGAGGGATCGGGCATGGTCGGCGTCTGGACGCTCGACGTCGCGACGAATCTCTGCACAGCGGACGCCCGCGTCGCGCGCACGTACGGCTTGCCCGAGCTCGACTGCCGCGACGGCCTCGACGATGCGCGGTTCGTCGCTGCGATTCATCCGGACGACCGCGTGCGCGTCGGCGCGGAACTCGAGCGTGCGATCCGCAGCGCTTCGAACTACCGCTGCCGGTATCGGATCGTCGGCAAAGACGGCCAGCTGCGCTGGGTGATCACCTCGGCGACGCCGGCCCTCGACGAGGACGGCCGAATCGAGCGCCTGCTCGGCGTCCTCGTCGACGTGACCGATCAAATGGAGACCGCCTCCGCGCTCGCGGAGAGCCGCTTCCAGTTCAAGACGCTGACCGAAGCGCTGCCGCAGATCGTGTGGAGTTGCGATGCCGAGGGCCGGCACGATTATTTCTCGATGCGCTGGAGCGAGTTCACCGGCATCGGCCAGGAGAGCATCACCGAAGACACCTGGAAGCAGCTCGTCCATCCGGAGCATTGGCCGCTGGTTTCGAAGGTTTGGCACGATGCGCTGCGGACCGGCGAGCCGTACGACATCGACTACCGCTTCCGGCACCACTCCGGCGAATATCGCTGGCTTCGCGTGATGGCGCTGCCGATCCGCGATGAGGAGGGCCGCATCACCCGATGGTTCGGCACCAGCACCGACGTCCACGAAACGTATCTGGTCGCACAGGAGCGCGAGCATCTGCAGCGCGAGCTCGAGCGCATCGCGACCGAAGACCAGCTGACGCAAGTGCTGACTCGCCGCGCATTCACGGAACGCGCCGCCGCTCGTCTCCGATGCCCCGACGCGAGTCCCGAACAGACGGGCCTTCTGATGCTCGACATCGACCATTTCAAGTCGATCAACGACACTTATGGCCACCCGGGAGGAGACAAAGTGCTCGCGATCGCGGCGGATCGGATGAAGGCCTGCCTCGAGCATGACGATCTCGTCGGCAGGCTCGGCGGCGAGGAGTTCGCCGTTCTGCTCGTCGACCGTTTGCTTCCCGAGGCTCGTCGCACGGCTGAACGCATCCGCCACTCGATTCAGGAGCAGCCGGTCGAGCTCGGCGGCGGCAGCAGCACCGTCGTGACCGTGAGCATCGGCCTTGCGATGCGGTCTTCCGCCGAGCAGACGCTGGAGCAGCTGTTGCTGAGCGCCGACGGCGCGCTTTACGAGGCGAAGGCGAACGGGCGCAATCGCGTCCTCGTCGCACGCGCGCGACGTGAACGAAGACGTCGAAGCGTAACGTGAGGAGAACGCTGTGCCCGAGACGCGCAGAAGTGCGCTCGGCCGGTCGACCGGGGCGTTTCCGATTCGAGCTGGCGTCGATCCCGCGAATGCGCCGCGCTTCTTGACGCTGGGCGCGGGCCTGGCGTGCCTCGTCGTCAGCAGGCGTTCGAAAAACAGCGAGCCGGCGCGATCCACGGACGGATTTGCCGAGCAGGTGGCACGGCCCTCGCCGTGACCGTGCCGGTCGAAAAGGGGACATCACCCTTTCTCGACGTTTGTAAGACGGCGCAGAGATGACCGGCGCGCGCCGCTCGATTGCGTCGACGGCGCGTTACACCTGCCGACCTGCGGAGCCGAGCGCTCGACATCGTTCGGTCCATGGCGACCCCGACAGGATTCGAACCTGTGACCTCGCCCTTAGGAGGGGCGCGCTCTATCCAGCTGAGCTACGGGGCCGGCACGCGGATTATCGCAAGAAACCGCGCCGCGCCGACGTGCGTCCGTGCCGAGCGCTCGCGGCGGCGCAGGCGCCGGCCGCGCGCGGCGACGTGGCGGAAACGCGGCCAGCGGCCGCGGGGGTCGACGTCAAAGTCCGCCGGCCGGCGAGGTCTGGTCCGATGCGGCGTCCGCCGGCGCGAACGGCACCGGCGCGCCGGCGTGCAGCGTGCGCTGCCAGCTCGCGAGCTTCGCCTCGATCGACGGCGACGAGGCGATCTGCGGCTCGGAGTGCTCCTCGCCCTCGGCGGCCTCCCAGGCCGCGACCGACCGCCGCGCCTGCTCGAACGCGTCGCGGAACGAGGTCGTCCGGTTCAGCGCGTCGACGAGGAACGCCTTGCCGAAATACGTGACGTCGGAGTCGGCGCCGCAACCGAACGAGGTGCGGTCCGCGCGCGCGGAGGCGACGACCATCGTCGAGTCGTCGCGCACGGCATCGACGAAGCCGCCCGAATAGCACGCGTTGACGACGACGACCTTCCAGCGGATCGCAGGTTCGGTCTTCAGCGCGTCGGCGAGATCGTCGGGGCCGATCTGGTCGAGCGGCAGCGGGTCGAGGTCGACGAGCAGCTGATGGTCGTGCGAACCGTGCGTGGTCAGGTAGACGAGCAGGATGTCCTCGGCCGGATCGATCTTCTTCGCGAGCGCGTCGAGCGCGCGGTGCAGGTTCGTCCAGGTCGCGAGCGGCCGCGTCGCGACGGTCGCGACGTGGTTCTCGAGGACGAGCACGCGGCCGGCGGCGCCGAAGCGCTCGGAGAACAGGCGCTCGGCGTATTCGGCTTCGTTGCGGAACACGGATTCCTCGGCGTCGCCGGCGAACGCGACGACGTAGAGATCCGGCCGGCCCGGCGTCTGCGGCGCGATCTTCGCGAGCGCGGCGTCGAGCAGCGCCGGCTGCGCGTACATCAGCGCCTCGGCGTCGAACTCCGGCGCGGCCGCGTCGGCCGACGAATCCGCGTCGTCGGCAGGCGTCGCGTCCGCCGTGTCGGCGTCGCGCCGATCCGGCGTGGCGGAGGCCGGCTTCGCGACGAGCAGCGGCGACGACGGCAGCCACCACCACGACGCCGCGGAAATCGCATACGCCAGCA
>DASWOS010000456.1:0-22680 GCA_036398645.1 Dokdonella sp.
GCGCTCGCTCGACGCGCCGGTCGAGGTCGTCAGCTACGCGCGCCGCGAAGGCGGCCTGCGCGCGCTCGTCGCGGATTTCGTCGACCGCTACCGGCGCGTCAAGCCGGACCTGCGCCTGCGCTTCGTCGACCCGGACGAGGACCCGGCCGCGATGCGCGCGGCCGGCATCGACGTCGACGGCGAGCTCGAGATCCGCTATCGGGGCCGCAGCGAGCAACTGAAGGTGCTCGGCGAGGCCGAGTTCTCCGCCGCGCTGCTGCGCCTCTCGCGCGCGCGCGAGCGCATCGTCGCGTTCCTCGAAGGCGAAGGCGAGCGGCAGCCGCTCGGCAAGGCGAACGCGGACCTCGGCCAGTTCGTCGGCGGCCTCGCCGAGCGCGGCTTGCGCGCCGTCACGCTGCCGCTCGCGAGCGCCGGCCAAGTGCCGGACAACGCCGATCTCGTCGTCGTCGCGAATCCGCAGGCGGCGCTGCCCGCCGCGGCCGCCGCCGAGCTGGTCGACTACGTCGACCGCGGCGGTGCGCTGCTCTGGCTCGCCGAGCCCGGCGAGAACGCCGGCCTCGACGCGCTCGCGCGCGCGCTCGGCCTGCGCGTGCTGCCCGGCATCGTCGTCGACGGCAACGGCCAGGCGTTCGGCCTCGGCGATCCGAGCTTCGTCGCGGTGTCGAGCTATCCGCCGCACGCGATCACGCAGGATTTCGTGCTGACGACGCTGTTCCCGCAGCCGGCCGCGCTCGCCGCGCTCGCAGGCTCGCGCTGGGACGCGCGCTCGATCCTGCGCAGCAGCGCGAAATCGTGGAACGAGACCGGCGCGATCCCGAAGGCCGGCGAGCCGGCCGCGAGCGTGCGCCAGGACGCCGACGCCGGCGAGATCGCCGGGCCGCTCGATCTCGGCTTCGCGCTGACGCGCGTGTCGCCGCGGCCGGATCGCCGCGAGCAGCGCGTCGTCGTGCTCGGCGACGGCGACTTCCTCTCGAACAGCTTCCTCGGCAACGGCGGCAACCGCGAGTTCGGCCGGCGCGTGTTCGACTGGCTGCTCGGCGACGACGCACAGGTCGCCGTCGCCGACGTGAGCGCGCCGGATCGCACGCTGGAGCTGTCGCCGCGCGCGCTCGGCTTGATCGGCCTGCTGTTCCTCGTCGTGCTGCCGCTGCTGCTGGCCGGCGCCGGCGCGCTGGTCGCGTGGCGGCGCCGATGAAGCGCGGCGCGCGCGCGAACCTGATCCTGCTCGCAGGCGTCGTCGCGCTCGCCGCCGCGACCGTCGCGGAGCTGCGCCGCGAGCGCACGCTCGGCGTCGATCCGCTGACCGCGCTCGATGCGGACACGGTGCGCACGCTCGCGGTCGACTGCGCCGGCTGCGTGCCGCGCCGCTTCGAGAAGCACGGCCAGCACTGGCGCATGCTCGAACCGTACGCGCAGGCCGCCGACGACGCGGCGGTCGCTCGACTGCTCGCGATCGCGCGTGCGCCGGTGCGCTTCCGCCGCGCGCGCGACGGGCTCGATCCGCGCAAGCTCGGCCTCGATCCGCCGCAGGCGAGCCTGCGCCTGGACGACACGCTTTTGAAGTTCGGCGCGACCGACCCGATCAACGGCGACCGCTATGCCGACGCCGGCGGCACGATCGCGCTGGTTCCGGACCGCTTCAGCGCGCTGCTGTTCGCCCGCGCCGAGTCGGAGCTCGCCAAGCCGCCGGCGTCGAACGGAAACTGACGTGCCCGAACTGCCCGAAGTCGAAACGACGCGCCGCGGCCTCGCGCCGCATCTGCTCGGACGCACCGTGCTCGGCCTCGACGTGCGCCAGCCGCGGCTGCGCTGGCCGATCCCGGACGCGCTCCGCGCGAGCCTGCCGGGCCAGCGCATCGACGCGGTCGAACGCCGCGCGAAGTACCTGCTCGTGCACACCGCCGCCGGCAGTGCGCTGCTGCATCTCGGCATGTCCGGCTCGCTGCGCGTGCTGCCGGCGTCGACGCCGGCCGGGCCGCACGACCACGTCGACTGGCGGCTCGATTCCGGCCGGCTGCTGCGCTTCACCGATCCGCGCCGTTTCGGCTGCCAGCTCTGGCAGGCGCGCGGCGAGACGCACGCGTTGCTCGCCGCGCTCGGGCCGGAGCCGCTCGGCGACGACTTCGACGGCGATCACCTGTGGACGCGCTCGCGCGGCCGCACCGCCGCGGTGAAGACGTTCCTGATGGACCAGGGCATCGTCGTCGGCGTCGGCAACATCTACGCGAGCGAGGCGCTGTTCGCGGCCGGCATCGATCCGCGGCGCGCGGCCGGTGCGATCTCGCGGGCGCGCTACGCGCGCCTGGCCGCCGAGGTGAAGCGCGTGCTCGGCCATGCGATCGCGCGCGGCGGCACGACGTTGCGCGACTTCCTGAATCCGGACGGCGCGCCGGGCTACTTCGAGCAGGAGCTCGCGGTCTACGGCCGCGACGGCGCGCCGTGCCGCGTCTGCGCCGCGCCGGTGCGCGCGGTCGTGCTCGGCCAGCGTTCGACGTTCTACTGCGCACGCTGCCAGCGCTGAGCGCCGGCCGCATCCGGACTGCGCCGCGCCGGTCGGCCGCCGCGTCGCGCACCGTCCGCTCGTCGCCGTCGCGCGCACATCGGCCGATTCGTCGCGGTCGGCGCCGCCGCGGCGGCGCATGCGTCGCGGCTCAGTCCGGCCAGCGCAGCGCGACGTGACGGTTGTTGAACTCCGGGTCGGCGGGCGCGCCGGCCGTGCGCGCGACGAGGCCGTGCGCCGCGCCGTCGATCTCGATCGTGCGGCCGTCCTCGATCCGGCCGCCCAGCGCCTGGAACTCGACGAGGCGCTCGACGAGCTCACCGGCCGCGCCCGCCGCGGCCGGCGGCACGTTGCGGAGGTCGAGGTCGGGCCGCGCGAACTTGCGCAGGCCGCGCGTGTGCACGCGCAGCCGGCCGGCGTTCGCGGCATCGTCGTCGAGCAGGATCAGCACGTGGTCGCGCGCGCGGAACGCGTCGCCGTCGAAGAAGCGGCGGCGCCACGCGTCGGCGTCGAACAGCGAGAGGATCTGCGGATCGACGACCGCGACCGCACCGGCGTCGGTCAGCGCGGCGATCGCGCCGACGAGGTCGCGCAGCGCGTCGAGGTCCGGCGGATCGGCGAGGCTGCCGCGCAGCATCACGCATTCGCGTGCACGCTGCGCGCGCTCGAACAGCGGAGCGTTCTCGTCGTAGAGCACGCGGCCGAGCGTGCCGGCGAGCGGATAGCCGTCCCAGCGCGCGAGCTCGCGGTTCACGTAGCGGACGACCTCGACGCCGGGCGGCGTGCCGCGCGTGCGGTAGCGCTCGGCGTCGACGTGCAGATCCGCGGCGAAGTCGCCGAACACGAACCAGAGCAGGAACGCTTCGCCGGCGCCGGCCTGCCAGTGCGGCCGCGGCCAGTGCGGCGCGCTCACGGCGCGCTCCCGCGCGGCAACGCGAGCGGCAGTTCCGGCTGCTTGAGCTCGACCGCGCTGTCGCCGGCCGTGATCTTCTTGAACTCGGCGCGGCTGACCGAAACGTAGCGCTCGTTGCCGCCGATCTCGACCTGCGGGCCGTCGGTCACCGCGCGGCCGTGCTCGTCGACGCGCACGACCATCGTCGCTTTCTTGCCGGTGTGGCAGATCGTCTTGATCTCGACGAGGTTGTCGGCCCAGGCGAGCAGATAGCGGCTGCCCTCGAACAGCTCGCCGCGGAAGTCCGTGCGCAGGCCGTAGGCGAGCACCGGAATCGCGAGCACGTCGACGACGTCGCCGAGCTGCCAGACCTGGGCCTTGCTCAGGAACTGCGCTTCGTCGACGAGCACGCAGTCGAGGCGGCCGTGCGCGGCGACGTCGGCTTCGACGAGCGCGAGCAGGTCGTCGTCGTGCGCGAACGCGCGTGCGTCCGCGCGCAGGCCGATGCGCGAGGCGACGACACCGTCGCCGGCGCGCGTGTCGAGCCGCGGCGTCAGGATCAGCGTGCGCATGCCGCGCTCGCGGTAGTTGTACGCGCTCTGCAGCAGCGTCGTCGTCTTGCCGGCATTCATCGCCGAATAATAGAAATACAGCTTCGCCATCGCGGCCTGCCGCTCGCACGGGGCCGACATGGTAGCGGCATCGAATCGCCGCGTCCGCGCGCGGCGCCGGCGGGTCGGGTCCGCTACCGCTTCCGTATCCGCACCGGAATGCCGCTTCCGCGCCTGCGCATCGCGTCGCCGGCGTCTCTCGAGGAGTTCCACCACCGGTCCATATCGCGACGCTGCGGCCGGGCGCGACGTGCCGGTTCTTCTACGTGGTTCACCCGGTCGCCTCCGGCGCGGAGAGCACCGGTACGACGCTCGGCGTCTATGGGAGAGCTGCGCGGTCACGCCGGCCGGGAACGGCAGCGGCGACGTGGTCGCCCGCGAGGAGTTCGGTCGGGACGTCGGCTGACGCGGCGTGCGCGCGGACGACGGCCGCATCCGCCGATCGTAAATCGGCGCCGCGCCCCTCAACGCGAGCCGGCGCCGTCGGCCGGCTGCAGCGGACCGACCTCGACGTGCGCCTTCGGCGGTTCGCGCCACATGCGGTCCTGCCACTGCCAGTACTGCTCGGGCTGCCAGTAGCGCGGGCTGTAATAGAGCGTGCCGTCGATCGGACGCGTGCGTCCGTCCGGTCCCTTGACGCGCACGACCACGGTGCCGGCACGGCCGACGCGGCTGCCGGTCACCTGGGTCATCGCGCGCCGCAACTCGCGGTTCAGACGCGGCTTGGCGACCTCGTCGCCGTACTCCGCGTAGATCGCCTCGCCGAGCTCGAGCGCGCGCTTGCGCTCGCCGTCGTCGAGCGCGAGCCAGTAGCGTTCGCGCGTGATCGCGAAATCGCGATAGCCGCGCTCGGCGGCGAGATCCATCCACGCGTAGGCCTGCGCGCGGTCGCGCGCGACGCCGTCGCCGTTCCACAGCATCGCCGCCAGCATCGCCTGCGAAGGCTTGTCGCCGTAGCGGGCGGCGTCGCGGAAGTCGCCGAGCGCCTCTTCGTAGCGGCCACCCTGATAGGCGAGCTCGCCGGCGTTGCGAAAGCGCAGGTCCGGATGCGCGCGGAGAAATCCCTCGCTGCCGACGATCAGCGCATCGTCGTCGCGTTCGTCCGCGCGGCCGCTGCCGGCGGCGGCGACCAGCACCAGGCAGGCCAG
This sequence comes from Dokdonella sp., assembly GCA_036398645.1. Lineage (GTDB taxonomy): Bacteria > Pseudomonadota > Gammaproteobacteria > Xanthomonadales > Rhodanobacteraceae > Dokdonella_A. The sequence goes on from DASWOS010000456.1 coordinate 5,152, forward strand.
GAGGTGGAGGCGTACGAGCATCGAGGCGTTCCGTCGAATTCGCGACGGTCGACCGGCGGAAACCGCGCGAAGTTCCGCGGTCGGCGCCGCGCCGGCTTGAACTCGCCGCGGTCCGGCGGCACGTCGAAAGCGGCCGCGACCCGCGGCGCCGATGCGGGGAATGGTTCGACATGCTCGCCGAGCCCACGACGCGCGAACCGGCCGACGCGCCCGATGCGCAGGCGCTGCGCCGCTTCCTCGACCGGCACCGGCGCCTGTTCGTGCTGACCGGTGCCGGCTGCAGCACCGCATCGGGCATTCCGGATTACCGCGACCTCGACGGCGGCTGGAAGCGCCGGCCGCCGGTCACCTATCAGGCGTTCGTCGGCGACGCCGCGACGCGCGCGCGCTACTGGGCGCGCAGCCTCGTTGGCTGGCGCCGCTTCGGCCGCGCGCGTCCGAATGCGGCGCATGCTGCGCTCGCCGGGCTCGAGGGCGACGGCCGCGTCGAGGTCGTGCTGACGCAGAACGTCGACGGGCTCCACCAGGCCGCCGGCAGCCGCAACGTGATCGATCTGCACGGCCGCCTCGACGCGGTGCGCTGCCTCGGCTGCGAGCGGCGCGTGCCGCGCGCGGACGTCCAGCACGAGCTCGAGCGGCGCAACCCGGCCTGGAGCGCGCTCGACGCGCTCGACGCGCCGGACGGCGACGCCGATCTCGACGGACTCGACTTCGCCGCGTTCGAGGTGCCGGGCTGCGCCGCCTGCGGCGGCCTGCTGAAGCCCGACGTCGTGTTCTTCGGCGAGAACGTGCCGCGCGGACGCGTCGAGCGCGCGGTCGCGCACCTCGCCGCGGCCGACGCGATGCTCGTCGTCGGCTCGTCGCTGATGGTGTTTTCCGGCTACCGCTTCGCGCGCGCGGCGGCGCAGGCCGGCAAGCCGGTCGCCGCGTTGAATCTCGGCCGCACGCGCGCGGACGACCTGCTCGCGCTGAAAGTCGAGCGCGACTGCGCCGAGACGCTGCGCGACGCGCTCGCCTGTCAAGCTGTCGGCGCCGGCGCCGGCGCGGCACAATCCGCGCCGGCATGTCCCTGAATCCGCAACAGCGCGCCGCGGTCGAGTACTGCGACGGTCCCCTGCTCGTGCTCGCCGGCGCGGGTTCGGGCAAGACGCGCGTGATCACCGAGAAGATCGCGCATCTCGTGCGCCGGCGCGGCGTGCCGGCGGCGAAGATCGCCGCGATCACGTTCACGAACAAGGCCGCGCGCGAGATGCGCGAGCGCGTCGGCCGGCTCGTGCCGAGCGGCGCGGCCGAAGCGCTGACCGTCAGCACGTTCCACGCGCTCGGTCTCAAGTTCCTGCAGATCGAGCACGCGCGCGCGGGGCTACGCCGCGGCTTCTCGGTGCTCGACGCCGACGACGCGCAAGGCCTGGTCAAGGAGCTCGCGCCGAAGGGCATCAAGCCGGACGCGCTGTTCGCGCTGCACGTGCTGCTGTCGCGCGCGAAGAACGAGGGCCTGACGCCGGAGCAGGCCGCCGCGCGCGCGGCGAGCCCGCGCGAGCACGAGGCGGCCGCCATCTACGCGGCGTATCAGCGCCGGCTCGCCGCGTTCAACGCGGTCGATTTCGACGACCTGATCCGGCTGCCGCTGACCGTGCTCGAGGCCGACGCGGACGCGCGAGCGGCGTGGCGCGAGCGGCTGCGCTACCTGCTCGTCGACGAATACCAGGACACCAACGACGCGCAGTACCGGCTCGTGCGCGTGCTCGCCGGCGAGCGCGGCCTGTTCACCGCGGTCGGCTACGACGACCAGTCGATCTACGCGTGGCGCGGCGCGAACCCGCAGAACCTCGCCGAGCTCGCGCGCGACTATCCGGCGCTGAAGGTCGTCAAGCTCGAGCAGAACTACCGCTGCGCGCGGCGCATCCTGCGCGCGGCGAACGCCGTGATCGCGAACAACGTGCACGTGTTCGACAAGCGGCTTTGGAGCGAGCAGGCCGAGGGTCCGCCGATCCGCATCGTCGAATGCCGCGACGACGAGCACGAAGCCGAGTGCATCGCCGCGGCGATCGCGCATCTCGGCGAGACGCTGAAGGCGCCGTGGCGCGAATTAGCGGTGCTCTATCGCGGCAACCACCAGTCGCGGCCGCTGGAGAAGGCGCTGCGCCTCGCGCGCGTGCCGTACCACGTGACCGGCGGCACCGCGTTCCTCGACCGCGCCGAGGTCAAGACGCTGCTGGCGTACCTGCGCCTGATCAACAACCCCGACGACGACGCGGCGTTCCTGCGCGCGGTCAACGAGCCGCGCCGCGACATCGGCGCGACGACGCTCGAGAAGCTCGGCCAGCAGGCCGGCGCGCGCCATCTGTCGCTGCTGCGCGCGACGCAGAACGACGCCGCGCTCGCCGCGCTCGGCGGCCGCGCCGCGTCGGCGCTGGTCGGCTTCGCCGCGCTGATCCGCGAGCTCGCCGCGAAGGCCGAGCGCCTGCCGTCCGCCGATCTCGTCGAGGAGCTGATCCGACGCATCGGCTACGCGGACCACGTCGCCGCGCAGATCAAGGAGCCCGCGCTGCGCGAGCGCCGGCTCGAGAACCTGAAGGAGCTCGCCGACTGGTTCCGCGCGATGCAGAAGGACGGCGCGACCGGCGACCTCGCCGCGCAGCTCGCGCTGCTCGCGCACGGCGACCGCGACGACCCCGGCAACGCGGTGCGGCTGATGACGCTGCACGCGGCGAAGGGGCTCGAGTTCCGCTGCGTGTTCATCGCCGGGCTCGAGGAAGGCACGTTGCCGCACGAGGGCAGCCTCGCCGAGGGACGCGTCGACGAGGAGCGCCGGTTGATGTACGTCGGCATCACGCGCGCGAAGGAGCGGCTGACGCTGAGCTACGCGAAGCGCAAGCGCCGCTTCGGCGAGATCCTCGCGAACGAGCCGAGCCGCTTCCTGCGCGAGCTGCCGGACGCGGACCTGCACTGGTCCGGGCGCGACGCCGAGCAGGACGCGCAGCACCGGCAGGAGCTCGCCTCGGCGCACATCGCGCGGCTCGCGAGCCTGCTCGCGGACTGAGCACCGTTCGGTCCGCGGCCGCAGCCGGCGCCGCGCGCGGCGAAGCGGCAGCACCGCCGCGCGCGACACGCAGGCCGCGAACGAGCCGGCGTCGGCTCGCGCGGACGGCGTGACGCGCCGTCCGTGCGCTCAGATCAGCTCGGCCGCGGTCAGCTCGCGCTTCAGGTACGCGTAGTAGATCGGCGCCGCGATGACGCCGGCCGAGCCGAACGCGGCCTCCATCAGCAGCATCGCGATCAGGAGCTCCCAGGCGCGCGCGCGGATCTGCGTGCCGACGATGCGCGCGTTCAGGAAGTACTCGAGCTTGTGCACGAGGATCAGGAACACGAGCGCGGCGATCGCGACGCCGAACGAGACCGACAGGCCGACGACGAAGATCAGCGTGTTCGAGATCAGGTTGCCGACGACCGGCAGCAGCCCGGCGACGAACGTGACGACGATCAGCGTCTTCGCGAGCGGCAGCTCGATGCCGAACAGCGGCAGCAGCACGAGCAGGAACAGGCTGGTCAGCAGCGTGTTCAGCGCGGAGATCTTGACCTGCGCGAAGACGATGTCGTGGAACGCCTCGATCAGGTTCGACGCGCGCGCGGTCAGCACGAGCGCGAGCGGACCGCGGCCGCGCGCGTCGGTGCGCCGCGCGCCGGCGAGCGCGACCATCGCGCCGAGGATCATGCCGATCAGCAGGTGCACGACCACGCGCGCGGCGGCCTTGCCGGCGACCTGCAGCTGCGCGGCGTGCAGGCGCAGCCATTCGACCGCGCCGGCGCGGAAGTCGTCGATGCTGTCCGGCAGGTGGTCGACGACGACCTGCGGCAGCTGCGCGCGCGCGCGCTCGATCAGCGGCATCAGGTTCTCGAACACCGAGCGCGGGTCGCCGAGCTCGCTGCGCAGGAACGTGACCGCGCCGAACGTCGCGAGCGTCAGCAGGCCGACGACGACGATGCCGATCAGCGCGACGATGACGCCGTGCGCGCGCGCACCGGGCAGGTGACGCTGCAGCGGCGGCGCGAGCACGTTGACCAGCGCGTAGACGAGCAGCCCCGCGAGCAGCGCCGGCAGCAGGTGCAGCACGAGGATCAGGAACAGCGCGAGCGCGGCGAGCACGTAGCTCGCGACGCGCAGCGTCAGGGGGGAGGGTGCGGGCATCGGCCTCTCGGGGGCTCGCGGCGCCGGCGCGTACTCGTCGTCCGCACGATGCCGTGTCATAAATGGCGTCGATCGTATGCGCTGGACACGCCGTTTTCCATGCCGGGGAGCCCGCACGAATGAAATCCGCCGCCGCCGTCCTCGTCGCCGCCGCGTTGCTCGCCGGCTGCGCCGGCGCGCCGAGGACGCGCACGTCGCCGCCGCCCGCGGCCGCGCCGGCCGAGGCGTTCCCTGCGAACGACGGCCTCAACGCGGTCGTCTGGACCGAGCTCTCGGTCGAGCACGATCTGGTCTATCGCGAGGTGTTCCGCGCGGCCGGCGAGAAGCTGCTCGCCGGTCTGAAGCGCCGCGACTGGGACGCGCTGCCGAGCACCGAGCGCAAGACGCCGCTGAAGAAAGGCATGAAGCCCGCGGTCATCGTCGACGTCGACGAGACGATGCTCGACAACTCGCCGTATCAGGCGCGGCTCGTGCTCGGCGGACGCGAGTACGACGAGGCGAGCTGGGCCGCCTGGTGCGCCGAGCGCCGCGCGAAGCCGCTGCCGGGCGCGCTCGAGTTCGCGCGGCTCGCCGCCGCGCACGGCGTCACGGTCTTCTATCTGTCCAACCGCGCGCAGGATCTGAACGCGGCGACGCTCGACAACCTGCGCGCCGACGGCTTTCCGGTCGCCGGCGACGACGCGTTCCTCGGCCTCGGCACCGTCGTCGACGGCTGCGAGCAGAACGGCGCCGAAAAGGGCTGCCGCCGCGAGCTGATCGGGCGCACGCACCGCGTGCTGCTGCAGCTCGGCGACCAGATCGGCGACTTCGTCGACGTGCTCACGAACACGCCCGCCGGCCGCCGCGCCGCGGTCGCCGACCACGCGGAGTGGATCGGCGAGCGCTGGTTCGTGCTGCCGAACCCGACCTACGGCTCGTGGGAACCGGCGCTGTTCGACAACGATTGGACGCGGCCGGCGTCGGCGCGCAGGCAGGCGAAGCTCCGCGCGTTGCAGAAATGAGCCTTGAGAACAAGGCGATACCGCGTGCAAGTTGAAGCGTTGCATCAACTATCCACTCTAACGTATAGTCCCGGCCCGAATAAGACGACGACCAACGATCCGGCGGCGCTGACGCACGACGAGACGCCCGCTTCCCCCTCCGGCGACTGCCGGATTGAGCCCGGACGGTCCGCCGCCCGGGCTTTTCTTTGGGCCGGACGCCGCGTCGCGGTGGCCGCTGCCGGCGCGGCGCTGCTAAAGTGCCCGGTCTCCTCCGTTCGGGATTCGTCGATGTCCACGCCCTTCGCTCGCGCGGCGCTCGCCCTGGCGCTGCTCGTCTCCGCCGCCGGCTGCGGGCAGAAGCCGGCCGACTCCGCCGCGGCGGTCGCCGACGCCGCGGCGCCGGCCGCGACGATCCGGCGTTCCGCCGATCTGCTCAAGCGCGGCGAGTTCGTCGAGCTGCTGCAGAACACGCTGCCGCCGGTCGCGTTCGAGAAGGTCAAGAGCGACTGGAACCACGACGCCAGGCAGAAGCCGATCACCGACGAGGACCGCGAGCGTTTCGCGACGACGATGGCGATGCTGACCGCGCCGAACGCGGAGCAGACGCTGTACGCGGATCTCGAGCCGAAGCTCAAGGAGTTCGAGGCGCAGTACCAGCAGCAGATCCCGATGTACGTGATGATGGGCAGCAGCTGGCTGCAGGGCGCGGTGCAGCAGAGCAAGACGCTGTCCGACGCGGACAAGCAGCAGGCCGTCGCCGCGATCAACGCGCTCGGCGCCTGGGTGCAGAAGACGCGCTTCACCGAGCCGGATGCGGTCAAGCAGGTGCTCGCGATCGCTGCCCGCACCGCGCGCGAGATCGACCTGAAGACGCTCGACGAGGCGCGCGCGCTGTCGTTCGAGCAGTCGATGCAGAAGGCGCGGGTCGCCTATCTCGGCATCAAGGACGCGCTCGCGGTCTACGGCCTGTCGCTCGATGCGACGTTCGACTCGGTCAAGCCCGAGGTCGTCTCGAACGACGGCCAGTCGGCCAAGGTCGCGGTCGCGTACACGCTGCTCGACACGCCGCTGACGATGCAGGCCGAGATGGTCAACCGCGACGGCCACTGGTACGGCAAGCACGCGCTCGAGCAGCTCGAGGCGCCGGCGTCCGGCACGGCCGCGCCGCCGGCCCCGGTCCCGGCGACACCGGCTTCCGCAGGCGCGTCGCCGTCGCCGCACTGATTCCGGCGCGCGGGCACGCCGCTGCGCGTGCGCCCGCGCGGACCGCACTGGATCCGAAGCCATGAACGACTCGTCTCTCGCGCCGCGCGCCGCCGGCGCCGCGCAGGCGCCGGCCTGGATGCGCGCGCTCGGCGCGCTGCTGCGGCCGTGGCTGCGCATCGGCCGCACGCCGGAGGACGCGCACGCGCTGCTGCCCGAAGACGCGCGGCCGACCGTCTACGTGATCGAGCGCTACGGCCTCTCCGACGCGCTGATCCTCGAGCGCGCCTGCCGCGAAGCCGGCCTGCCGTCGCCGTACGCGGCGGCGAGCCGCCTGCCGATCCGGCGCCGCCATGCCGCGGTCTCGCTGTCGCGGCGGCCGCGGCTGTTCGGCCGTCGGCCGCACCCGACGCGTTCGGAGACGCTGAGCCGGCTCGCCGAGGTCGTGCGCGCGGACCCGGCCGCCGACGTGCGGCTGGTGCCGGTGTCGATCTTCGTCGGCCGCGCGCCGGAGCGCGAGTCGGGCTGGTTCAGCGTGCTGTTCGCCGAGAACTGGGTCGTCGTCGGCCGCTTCCGCCGCCTGCTCGCGCTGCTCCTGAACGGGCGCGACACGCGGGTGCAGTTCGCCGCGCCGGTGTCGCTGCGCGAGATGGTCGCCGACGAGGCCGATGCGGAGCGCGCGGTGCGCAAGCTGCAGCGCGTGCTGCGCGCGCACTTCCGCCGCATCCGCACCGCGGTCATCGGCCCGGACCTGTCGCATCGCCGCACCGTCGTCGACGCGCTGCTGAACGCGGAGCCGGTGCGCGCCGCGATCGCGGCGACCGCGAGCAAGGAAGGCATCGCCGAGGACGCGGCGCGCGCGCGCGCGCGTTCGTACGCGATGGAGATCGCCGCGGACTATTCGCACCCGGTCGTGCGCTCGCTGTGGGTCATGCTGAAGGCGTTCTGGAACCGCCTCTACGACGGCATCGACATGCACCATTTCGAGACCCTGCGCGCGCTCGCGCCGGGCCACGAGATCATCTACGTGCCGTGCCACCGCAGCCACGTCGACTACCTGCTGCTGTCGTATCAGCTCATGGGCAACGGCATCGCGATTCCGCACATCGGCGCCGGCATCAACCTGAACCTGCCGCTGGTCGGGCCGATCCTGCGCCGCGCGAGCGCGTTCTTCCTGCGCCGCACGTTCAAGGGCGACGCGCTCTACTCGACCGTGTTCCGCGAGTACATCAGCCAGCTGTTCGCGCGCGGCGTCTCGCTCGAGTACTTCATCGAGGGCGGGCGCTCGCGCACCGGCCGGCTGCTGACGCCGCGCGGCGGCATGCTGTCGATGACCGTGCGCAGCTTCCTGCGCGAGTCGCGCCGGCCGGTCGTGTTCCAGCCAGTCTACATCGGCTACGAGAAGATCATGGAGGGCGAGGCGTACATCGGCGAGCTGTCGGGCCGGCCGAAGCAGAAGGAGACGCTGTTCGGCCTGCTGCGCTCGCTCGGCGCGCTGCGCCAGCACTACGGCCGCGTCGCGCTGAACTTCGGCGAGCCGATCCGGCTGAACGCGCTGCTCGACGAGGTCGCGCCGAACTGGCGCGAAGCGACCGCCTCGCCGGACGCGAAGCCCGAATGGCTGAACCCGGCCGTCGACGCGCTGGCCGTGCGCATCCAGCAGAACGTCAATCGCGCCGCGCACGTGAACCCGATCAACCTGCTCGCGCTGACGCTGCTGGCGACGCCGAAGCACGCGATGGCCGAGGCCGACCTTCTCGCGCAGCTCGAACTCTGCAAGGCGCTGCTGACCGAGCTGCCGTATTCCGACCGCGTCACGCTGACGCCGCTCGAGCCGTCCGAGATCGTCGCCTACGGCGAGAAGATGCAGTGGATTCGCCGCGTCTCGCATCCGCTCGGCGACGTGCTGACCGTCGACGAGAAGCAGGGCGTGCTGCTCAGCTACTTCGGCAACAACATCACGCACCTGTTCGCGACCGCGGCCTGGGTCGGCTGCTGCTTCAACAACAACCGCCGGCTCGCGCGCGCGTCGATCCTGCGCCTCGGCCGCCTGGTCTACCCGTTCGTGCAGGCCGAGCTGTTCCTGCCGTGGAGCGAGGACGAGTTCGGCGCGCAGATCCAGGCGACGCTCGACTTCCTGCAGCGGCGCGGCCTGCTCTCGACCGGCCCCGAAGCCGACGGACGCATCGTCGAGCGCGGTCCCGGCCAGAGCGACGGCGCGTTCCGCCTGCGCGCGCTCGCGCACACGCTGATGCCGGCGATCGAGCGCTACTACATCGGCCTCGCGCTGCTCGTGAAGAACGGCCCGCACGTGCTGTCGGCCGCCGAGCTCGAGAACCTCTGCTGGCTGACCGCGCAGCGCCTGTCGCTGCTGCACGAGATGAACGGGCCGGAGTTCTTCGACCGTGCGCTGTTCCGCGGCTTCATCCAGAAGCTGCGCGAGCGCCGCATCGTGACGCTCGACGCGGACGGCAAGCTCGTCTTCGAAGGCGAGCTCGACACGGTCGCGAAGGACGCGCGCGTGATCCTGAGCCGGGAGATCCGCCACGGCATCCTGAAGCTGACGCCGGAGACGCGCGCGGAGCTGACCCGCGGCACCGCGGCGACGACGAAGGCGGCCTGATCGCGCCCGATCCGCGCGTCACGCGTCGAGATCGGGAATCAGCTTGTTCTCGAGGTACGCGATCATGTCCTTGAGCTTCAGCTTGCGCTTCTTCATGCGCGTCAGCCGCAGCTCGTCGCAGCCCGGGCCGCGCGGCAGCGCCGCGATGGCGGCGTCGAGATCGCGGTGCTCGACGCGCAGCTCGGCGAGACGGCGGACGAGGCTGGCCGGGTCGTCGGGGAACATGCCGGAGCCAGTGTAACGCCGCGGAGGCGAAGCGGGCCGACGCTCAGCCGGCGCGCTGCGGCGCCCGCTCGCGCCGCAGGAAGCCGAAGCGCGCGTCGGCCGCGCCGGCGAGCGCGTCGGCGAGCTCGACGAAGCTCGAGACGATCGCGTCGCAGTCGATTTCGGCGACCGGATGTCCCTCCGTGTAGCCGTAATCGACGAGCACGATCGGCATGCCGGCCGCGCGCGCGGCGCCGGCGTCGTTCGCCGAGTCGCCGAGCGCGAGGCAGTCCGCCGCGGCGACGCCGAGCCGATCGGCCGCGTACCACATCGGCTCCGGCGCCGGCTTGCGGCGCGGCAGCACGCCGTCGCCGAGCACGAGCTCAAAGTACGCGGCGAGCGCGAACTTCGCGAGCGCCGCTTCGGCGGCCGCCTGCGGCTTGTTCGTCACGCAGGCGAGGCGCACGCCGAGCGCGCGGAAGCGCTCGAGCCCGTCGACGACGCCGGCGTACGTGCGCGTCGCGCGGCCGTTCACCGCCGCATAGGCGACGTCGAACAGCGCACGTGCGCGCTGCAGCCGCTCCGCGTCGACGCGCCCGTCGCGCGAGCCGCTGAGCGCGCGGTGCAGCAGCACGTCGACGCCCTGACCGACGTAGCCGGCGACCGTGCTCTCGGCGATCGGCGCGTCGTCGAGCTCGCGCAGCACCGCGTTGACCGCCGCGGCGATGTCCGGAACGGTGTCGAGCAGCGTGCCGTCGAGGTCGCACAGGATCGCCGCGACCGGCGGCGGCGCGGCGGCGTGCGCGTTCAGGCCGCCTCCGCGTACTTCTTCGCGAACTTCTCGAGCGGAATCGGCTTGATCGCCGCCGCCCGCCCGGCGCTGCCGAACGCCTCGAAGCGCAGCTTGCAGATGCCGCGCGCGGCCGCGACCGAATCCTTGAAGAACTTGCGCGGATCGAACTCGGCCGGGTCCTCGGCGAGCGCGCGGCGGATCGCGCCGGTCATCGCGAGGCGGATGTCGGTGTCGATGTTGACCTTGCGCACGCCGTGCTTGATGCCTTCGACGATCGCCTCGACCGGCACGCCGTAGGTCTCCGGGATCGCGCCGCCGTACCGGCGGATCACCGCGAGCCAGTCCTGCGGCACCGACGACGACCCGTGCATGACGAGGTGCGTGTTCGGAATCCGGGCGTGGATCGCCTTGACGCGCTCGATGTCGAGGATGTCGCCGGTCGGCGGCCGCGTGAACTTGTACGCGCCGTGCGAGGTGCCGATCGCGACCGCGAGCGCGTCGACGCCGGTCTTCGCGACGAAGTCGGCGGCTTCCTCGGGGTCGGTCAGCAGCTGCGAGTGGTCGAGCGTGCCCTCGGCGCCGACGCCGTCCTCCTTGCCGGCCGTGCCGGTCTCGAGCGAGCCGAGGCAGCCGAGCTCGCCTTCGACCGAGACGCCGACCGCGTGCGCCATGTCGACGACGCGGCGCGTGACCTGCACGTTGTACTCGTAGGTCGACGGCGTCTTCATGTCTTCCTTCAGCGAGCCGTCCATCATGACGCTGGTGAAGCCGGAGCGGATCGACGCCTGGCACACCGCCGGGCTCGCGCCGTGGTCCTGGTGCATGACGATCGGGATGTGCGGGTACTGCTCGACCGCGGCCTCGACGAGGCGGCGCAGGAACGCCTCGCCGGCGTATTTGCGCGCGCCGGCCGACGCCTGCAGGATCACCGGGCTGTCGACCTCGTCGGCCGCCTGCATGATCGCGTGGATCTGTTCCATGTTGTTGACGTTGAACGCCGGCAGGCCGTAGTCGTGGTCGGCGGCGTGGTCGAGCAGCTGCTTCAGTGAAACGAGGGCCATGCGTTTCCTCCCGAGCTGACGGATTCGTATCGGCGTCGCGACGCGCGCGGCTCCGCGCTCAGCCGGCGCTCCGCGCCGCCGCGGCGACCTTCTCCGGCGTGAAGCCGAAGAACTCGAACAATTTCGGTCCCGGCGCCGACTCGCCGAAGCGGTCGATGCCGACGACCGCGCCGTCGAGGCCGACGTACTTCCACCACAATGCGGTCGCGCCGGCCTCGACGGCGATCTTGCGCACGCCGCGCGGCAGCACCTGCTCGCGGTAGTCGGCCGGCTGGCGATCGAACGTCGCGGTCGACGGCATCGAGACGACGCGCGTCGGCACGCCTTCGCAGTCGAGGATCTTCTTCGCGGCGAGCGCGAGGCCGACCTCGGAGCCGGTCGCGACGAGGATGCGCTGCGGCGCGCCGCCCTCGGCCTCGGCGACGACGTAGCCGCCGCGCTCGATCGCGGCGATCTGCGCGTCGTCGCGCGGCACGAACGGCAGGTTCTGCCGCGACAGCGCGAGCGCGGTCGGACCGTCGCGGCGCGCGAGCGCGAGCTTCCAGGCGACCGCGGTCTCGACGGTGTCGCACGGCCGCCAGACCTCGAGGTGCGGGATCAACCGCAGCGCCGACACGTGCTCGATCGACTGATGCGTCGGGCCGTCCTCGCCGAGGCCGATCGAGTCGTGCGTGAACACGTGGATCACGCGCAGGTTCATCAGCGCGGCCATGCGGATCGCGTTGCGGCTGTAGTCGCTGAACGTCAGGAACGTGCCGCCGAACGGAATGAAGCCGCCGTGCAGCGCGAGGCCGTTCATGACCGCGGCCATGCCGAACTCGCGCACGCCGTAGCTGATGTAGCGGCCCGGGTGGCCCGCGCCGACGACCGGCGCGTTCTTCCAGATCGTCAGGTTCGAATGCGTCAGGTCGGCCGAGCCGCCGAGCAGCTCCGGCAGCGCGGGCGCGAACGCTTCGATCGCGGACTGGCTCGCCTTGCGCGTCGCGACGCTCTCGGCCTTCGCGCTCGCGTCGGCGACGAGTCGCGCGGCGACCTCGGCGAACGCGTTCGGCAGGTCGCCGGCGACGCGGCGCGAGAACTCCGCGGCGAGCTCCGCGTGCGCGGCGGCGTACGCGTCGAAGCGGCGGTTCCAGTCCGCCTCGAGCGCTTCGCCGGCCGGCCGCGCGTCCCATTCGGCGTAGAGATCGTCCGGGATCTCGAACGGCGCGTACGACCAGCCGAGCGCCTTGCGCGTCGCCGCGATCTCGTCGGCGCCGAGCGCCTCGCCGTGCGCCTTCGCGGTGCCCGCGCGGGTCGGCGCGCCCTTGCCGATCGTCGTGCGGCAGATGATGAAGCTCGGCCGTTCCGCGTCGCGCTTCGCCTCGGCGATCGCGTGATCGACCGCGTCGACGTCGTGGCCGTCGATCGGACCGATGACCTGCCAGCCGTACGCGCGGAAGCGCATCGCGCTGTCGTCGGTGAACCAGCCCTGCACCTCGCCGTCGATCGAGATGCCGTTGTCGTCGTAGAACGCGATCAGCTTGCCGAGCTGCCAGGTGCCGGCCAGCGCGCAGGCCTCGTGCGAGATGCCCTCCATCAGGCAGCCGTCGCCGAGGAACACGTAGGTGTGGTGGTCGACGATCGCGTGGCCGGGCCGGTTGAACTCGGCCGCGAGCAGCTTCTCCGCGAGCGCCATGCCGACCGCGTTGCTGATGCCCTGGCCGAGCGGCCCGGTCGTGGTCTCGACGCCGGGCGTCACGCCGATCTCGGGGTGGCCCGGCGTTCTCGAATGCAGCTGGCGGAAGTTCCTGATCTCGTCGATGCCGAGGTCGTAGCCGGTCAGGTGCAGCAGCGCGTACTGCAGCATCGAGCCGTGGCCGTTCGACAGCACGAAGCGGTCGCGGTCGGGCCAGTGCGGGTTGCGCGGGTTGTGGCGCAGATGGCGCGTCCACAGCGCGACCGCGATCTCGGCCATGCCCATCGGCATGCCGGGATGGCCGGAGTTCGCCTTCTGCACCGCGTCCGCGGCGAGGAAGCGGATGGCGTTGGCCAGGCGGCCGGTATCGGCGCCCGCAGCGGCGACGGGTTGGGGACTGCTCATGCGACGCGCTCCAAGTGGGCTTGCCGCGCCTGCGCCTTCTGCTTGCGTTCGAGAATGCGCCAGACGAACGGCGTGAAGATGAGTTCGATGGCGAGTTCCATTTTACCGCCGGGGACGACGATCGTGTTCGCGCGCGACATGAACGAGTCGTGCAGCATCGACAGCAGGTAGCGGAAGTCGATGCCCTTCGGATCGCGGAAGCGGATCACGACGAAGCTCTCGTCGGCGCTCGGGATCGCGCGCGCGATGAACGGGTTCGAGGTGTCGACGGTCGGCACGCGCTGCAGATTCACGTGCGTGCGCGAGAACTGCGGGCAGATGTAGTGCACGTAGTCGTGCATGCGGCGCAGCACCGTGTCCATGACCGCCTCGGTCGAATAGCCGCGCATCGAGCGGTCGCGGTGCAGCTTCTGGATCCATTCGAGGTTGATGACCGGCACGACGCCGATCAGCAGGTCCGGATGGCGCGCGACGTCGATCGTCTCGTGCACGACCGCGCCGTGCAGGCCCTCGTAGTACAGCAGGTCCGACGGCGCGAGCGCCTCCCACTCGGTGAACGTGCCGGGCTCCTGGCCGTACGGCTCGGCCTCGGCCGCGTCGTGCAGGTAGCGCCGATGCCGCCCGGTGCCGGTCTCGGCGTAGTCGGCGAACAGTCGCTCGAGCTCCTCGAACAGGTTCGCCTCGGGACCGAAATGGCTGAAGTGCGAATTGCCGGCGCGGTCGGCCTCGGCCATCGCCTGGCGCATCGCGACGCGATCGTAGCGATGGAAGCTGTCGCCCTCGACGATCGCCGCGTTGACGTGCTCGCGGCGGAACATGTTCGCGAACGTGCGCGTGACCGAGGTCGTGCCGGCGCCGGACGAGCCGGTGATCGCGATGATCGGATGCAGTTCGGACATCGTGTTCCCTCCGCTTCTCTTGTCGTTGTCGGCCGACGCGCGCGCCGGCCCGCGCATGCGCCGGCCGCTCGCCGGCGCGCGCGCCGGCGGCTCGTTCGGTCCGCTGCTCAGGCCGGCGTGCGGAACAGCCCGCGCGTCGCGAACAGCGGCTGGTCGCTGTCGCGCATGTCGCCCTCGAGATGGTAGCGCTCGATGCGCTCGACCTCGCTGCGCGAACCGAATACGAAGCCGATCTTCTGGTGCAGCGTCTCCGGCTGCACGTCGAGCATGCGCTTGTAGCCGGTGCTGGCGCGGCCGCCGGCCTGCTCGATCAGCAGCGAAATCGGGTTGCACTCGTAGGTCAGGCGCAGCCGGCCGGCGACGTTCGGGTTCTTGTTGTCGCGCGGGTACATGAACACGCCGCCGCGCATCAGGATGCGGTGCGTCTCGGCGACGAGCGAGGCGATCCAGCGCATGTTGAAATCCTTGCCGCGCGCGCCGCTCGCGCCCTTCAGGCATTCGTCGACGTAGCGTTGCACCGGATACTCCCAGAAACGGCTGTTCGACGCGTTGATCGCGAACTCCTGCGTCTCGTCCGGGACGCGCAGGTCGCGGTGCGACAGGATGAACTCGCCGAGCAGCGGATCGAGCGTGAACGCGTGCACGCCGGCGCCGGTCGTCAGCACGAGCATCGTCGACGGACCGTAGATCGCGTAGCCGGCGGCGACCTGGCGCGAGCCCGGCTGCAGGAAGTCCTGCGGGTCCGGGTCCGCGCCCGGCGTCGGCGCGCGCAGCACCGAGAAGATCGAACCGACCGACACGTTCACGTCGATGTTCGACGAGCCGTCGAGCGGATCGAACAGCAGCAGATACTTGCCGCGCTCGTACGCGGCGGGCAGCCGGTAGACGTCCTCGAGCTCCTCCGAGGCCATGCCGGCGACGTAGCCGCGGTTCTCGTTGAGGCGGATGAAGATGTCGTTCGCGACGACGTCGAGCTTCTTCTGCCGCTCGCCGTGCACGTTGCTCGCCTCGGCGTTGCCGAGCAGGTCGGCGAGCGAGCCGTGCGCGACCGCGCGCGAGATCGCCTTGCACGCGGTCGCGACCGAGTGCAGCACGCCGTTCAGGTCGCCGCGCGCCTCCGGATGGCCGCGGCGTGCCTCGATCAGGAATTCGGTGAACGTCGTCTTGTCGGTCAGCAGCATGCGGCGATCCTCCCGTTCGAAGCGCCGAGGTGCTCGGCGTGCCAGGTGCGCAGGCGCACGAGGTCGACGTACGGCGCGCCCGGCGAATCCGGCGGCAGCGGCGCGCCGGGATCGCCGAGGTGCGGCAGCGAGACCAGCGCCGGCGGCAGCGCCTCGGCGAGCGAGTACCAGGTCGGCGTGACGACGACCGCGAGCCCGGCCGCCTGCGCGCTCCGGATCCCGTTCGCCGAGTCCTCGAACGCGAGCGCCGCGTCGGCGTCGACGCGCAGCCTGCGCAGCGCTTCGAGGTACGCGTCCGGCGCCGGCTTCAGCGCGTCGACGTCGGCGCCGCAGACGACCGCGGCGAAGCGCTCGCGCCACGCCGCGCCGAAGTGCGGCGCGAGCAGCGCGTCCAGGTTCGCCGCCGTCGTCGTCGTCGCGATCGCGACGCGCACGCCGGCCGCGGCGGCCTCGTCGATCAGGCGCGCGACGCCGGGCCGCAGCGCGAGCGGCTGCTCGCGCAGCAGCGCGTCGTAGCGTCGCGTCTTGTCCGCGTGCAGCGCGTCGAGCAGCGCCTCGAAGTCCTTGCGCGTGGCGAGCCCGTCGCTGCTCCGCTCGGCGAACGCACGCATGCGCCGGCGACCGCCGGCGACGCGCAGCAGCTCGCGGTAGGTCGAGCGGTTCCACCACCACGGCAGATCGGCCGCGGCGAACGTCGCGTTGAACGCGCGGCGATGGAACTCCTCGGTATCGGCGAGCGTGCCGTCGACGTCGAAGATCAGCGCCTCGAGCGCCGGCCTCATCGCGCGGCCCCCTGCGCGTCCGGCGCCGGCTGCGCGGCGGCGAGCACGCGCGACTCGAGGATGTCCTCGGCTTCGATCGTCTCGAGCGCGGCCTTGTCGACCTTGCCGCCGGCCTCGAGCAGCCGGCGCGCCTGGCGCAGGCGCGCGCGGTCGAGCGCGTTGCGGATCGAGCGCGCGTTCGCGAAGTGCGGCTGCGCGCGGCGCAGCGCGACGTAGCGGCGGAACACCTCGATCGCGCGCGGCGACAGGCGGTAGTTCCAGCCTTCGAGGATCAGCTCGCCGATCGCGAGCAGCTCCTCGTCGCCGTAGTCCGGAAAGTCGATGTGGTGCGCGATGCGCGAGCTCATGCCGGGATTGCTGCGGAAGAACGTCTCCATGCGGTCCCGATAGCCGGCGAGGATCACGACGAGGTCCTCGCGGTCGTTCTCCATGATCTGCAGCAGGATCTCGATCGCCTCCTGGCCGTAGTCGCGCTCGTTCTCCGGCCGGTACAGGTAGTACGCCTCGTCGATGAACAGCACGCCGCCCATCGCCTTCTTCAGCACTTCCTTCGTCTTCGGCGCGGTGTGGCCGATGTACTGGCCGACGAGGTCGTCGCGCGTGACCGCGACGAGGTGCCCGCGCCGGCTGTAGCCGAGCTTGTGCAGCAGGTCGGCCATGCGCATCGCGACGGTCGTCTTGCCGGTGCCGGGGTTGCCGGTGAAGCTCATGTGCAGCGACGGCACGCCGGCGGCGAGGCCGAGCTCGCGGCGCACGTTGTCGACGACGAGCAGCGCGGCGATCTCGCGGATGCGCTTCTTGACCGGAGCGAGGCCGATCAGCTCCGCGTCGAGCGCGTCGAGCACGGCCTGCACGCCGGAATCGTTCCAGACCGCCTTGATGTCGATGCCTTCGCTCATGGTCGCGGACTCCGCCGCGCGCCGATGCCGGCGCGCGGCTGGGCTCAGTAGCGTTCGCCTTCGGGCCGCGCCTGCGCGGCGTAGCTCTCGGTCGTGTAGCGCAGCGTACGTCCGGGGGCTTCCTGGCGCACGAGGCGGAAGCCCGGTTCTTCGGCCGGACGGTTCACGATGAACGACAGCACGACGGATTCGACCGTGTGCGTCGAGTCGAACGCGGTCACGCGGATGTAGTGCCGCGGGAACGTCTTTCGCGCGGCCTGGACCTCCTGCAGGATGCCGGCGGCGTCGCGCAGGTCGAACATCGGCAGCCCGAACATTTCCCAGTACGTGTTGCGCGGATGCGGATCGTCGGTGTACTCGACGCCGACCGCCCAGCCCTTGTCGATGCAGTACTGCAGCTGCTTGGTGATCTGCTCGTCGGTCAGATCCGGCAGGAACGAGAACGTGCCTTGGGTGATGCGCATGGTGACCTCTCTGCTGCGTGGTGACGGACCGCGACGGCTCAGGCGACCGAGGTCGTCGGCACGAAGTCGGACGTGTCGGTCGAGGTGTAGTTGAACGAGACGTCGCCCCAGGTGTCGAGCGCCGCACGCAGCGGACCGCACCACTTCGCCGCGTCGCGCAGGATCTCC
>DASWOS010000457.1:0-2821 GCA_036398645.1 Dokdonella sp.
CCGGACGGCCGAGGCCATCGCGGCGACGGCGTGCGGCACTCCGTGTCTCGGTTCGATCGCGTCGCCGCGCGTTTCGGCCACGCGCGCGCCGCGTCGGGCGGGCGCCCGCGCGCACGGCGGCAGCTGACTGCCGCGCTCGGCGCCGGCCGGCTACGGCGCGAGCGAGAACTCGTCGGCGTCCATCCAGGCCGGAAAGCGTTCGCGGTGCGCGGCGAGCGCCGCCGCGTCGAGCGTGACCGTGACAGTCTGCTCCTGCGCGCCGAGCTCGACGAGCGGCTGGCCGAGGAAGTCGAGCACCGCGCTGTCGCCGGCGTAGTGCAACTCGTTGCCGTCGACGCCGACGCGGTTCACGCCGACGCAATAGGCGAGGTTCTCGATCGCGCGCGCGCGGAGCAGCGTGCGCCACGCGTGGCGGCGCGCGCTCGGCCAGTTCGCGACGAAGACGACGAGATCGTAGTCGAAGCGCCGTGCCGCGCGGTCGTAGCGATTGCGCAGCCAGACCGGGAAGCGCAGGTCGTAGCAGACCTGCGGGCAGATGCGCCAGCCGCCGAGCTCGACGACGAGGCGTTCCGCGCCGCCGCCGTAGCGCTCGTGCTCCTTCGCCATGCGGAACAGGTGCCGCTTGTCGTACTGCGCGTAGCTGCCGTCCGGACGCATCCAGACGAGCCGATTGAAGCAGGTGCCGGCTTCGCGCACGACGAGGCTGCCGGTGATCGTCGCGCCGACCTCGCCGGCCAGCGCGCGCAGCCAGCGCAAGCCCTCGCCGTCCATCGGCTCGGCGTTGTGCAGCGTCTCGTTCGTGAAGCCGGACAGGAACGTCTCCGGCAGCACGATCAGTTCGGTGCGGCCGCGCAGCGGACGCACGAGCTCGGCGTAGTACGCACGGTTCGCCGCCGCGTCGTGCCAGCGCGTCGCGCCCTGGACCAGCGACACCGTCAGCGGCTTCGGTGCGGCGTCGGCCATCGTCACAGCGCGCGCAGGCGTTCGGCGGCGGCGGCGAGCGTCGCGTCGCTCTTCGCGAAGCAGAAGCGGATCAGGCGCTGCTGCGGCGGCGGCGACTCGTAGAACGCCGAGATCGGGATCGCCGCGACGCCGGCGTGCTCGACCAGCCACTCGCAGAACGCGAGGTCGTCGCGGTCGTCGAGCGCCGCGTAGTCGACGACCTGGAAGTACGCGCCGCCGACCGGCAGCGGGCGGAACTTCGAGCCGGCGAGCAGATCGCGGAAGCGGTCGCGCTTGGCCTGATAGAACGCCGGCAGTTCGCGGTAGTGCTCCGGGTGCTGCGCGAGCGCCGCGGCGAACGCCCACTGCGCCGGCGTGAACGTCGCGAACGTCAGGTACTGGTGCACCTTGCGGAACTCGGCCGACAGCGCACGCGGCGCGACGCAGTAGCCGACCTTCCAGCCGGTGCAGTGGTAGGTCTTGCCGAACGAGCTGACGACGAAGCTGCGCTCGACGAGCTCGGCGTGGCGCAGCACGCTCTGGTGCGGCTGACCGTCGAACACGATGTGCTCGTAGACCTCGTCGGACAGCACGAGCAGATCGTGCGCACGCGCGATCTCGGCGAGCGCGTCGAGGTCGGCCGCGGAGAACACCGCGCCGCTCGGATTGTGCGGCGAGTTGGTCAGGATCAGGCGCGTCCTCGGCGTGATCGCGTCGCGCACGCGCTGCCAGTCCGGAGCGAACGTCGCCGGATCGAGCGGCACGTGCACGGCGCGGCCGCCGTTCAGCTCGATCGCGGGCTCGTAGCTGTCGTAGCACGGATCGAGCACGACGACCTCGTCGCCGGCGCGCACGACCGCCGCGATCGCGGCGAACAGCGCCTCGGTCGCGCCGGAGGTCACCGTGACCTCGGTGTCGGCGTCGACCGTGCGCGCGTACAGCGCCGCGGTCTTGCGCGCGATCTGCTCGCGCAGCGCCGGCACGCCGGTCATCGGCGCGTACTGGTTGCGGCCCGCGTTCATCGCCTCGGCGAGCGCGTCGCGCAACGTCTGCGGTCCGTCGAAGTCCGGGAAGCCCTGGCCGAGATTGACCGCCTCGTGCTCGAGCGCGAGCTGGCTCATCACGGTGAAGATCGTCGTGCCGACCTTCGGCAGCTTCGTTTCGATCTGCATGCGGCGTAGGCGTCTGGACGGCCGAAAGGTTCGCGATGGTAGCACGCCGGCCGACGCGCCCGCGTCGCGCGGCGCCGCGGCATCGCGCGCATGCGGCATGAGCCCGTGCGCGCACCGCCGTGCGCGGCGATTCGTCTCGCGGCGCTTTCGCTGCGCGAGCGGAGTGCGACGGCGCGTCGCCTCGCCGCGCAGCATCGCGCGGCGGCTGCACGTGCCGCGCGTCCCGTCGTGCCGCGAGGCCGCACGCTTCGTCGTTCCGCGCGCGGCGCGATTCGTGCGGCCGCGCTCGCGCGCCGAGGCGGCGACTCGCGGGCTTCGTCCACGCCGGCGACCTAGGGTAAACCCGAGCCAGGGATAGACCTAGCTATCGTCCGCTGCGGCACGCGGCTACGTTCGAGCCAGGTCCGAAACTCGGGGTCATGGCCATGTCGGTTTCCCTCGACGTCAGCGCGAACCGCGGCCTCGCCGCCGAGCTCGACCGCACGGAGCCGCCGCCGAGCCCGGCACGGACCGACGAAACCATGGCGGCGCCGCAGCCGAGCGCGCCGGAGCTGTTCTGGAATCCGCAGATCGGCCGCATCGCGGTCGACGCGGCGGCCGCGAACGGTGCGGGCGGCGCGCCGGGCACGAGCTTCGACGCGCAGGTGCGCGGCACCGAGCCGAAGCCGATCGACCTGACGCTCGCGAAGCTCTGCAAGGACGTCGGC
>DASWOS010000458.1:0-1886 GCA_036398645.1 Dokdonella sp.
GTTCAGCACCTGCAACGGGTCACCGAGTCGTTCGCGCTTGGCCTTGCGCTCTTCTCCGGCGAACAGGCTAATCATCGGTCTCGACCTCGGTGCGATGCGACGGCTCAGGATACGATGGCAGAGAGGTTTTTAGAGGTTTCCGAATGCGGCGAACTGGAACGCGTTCAGGTCGACGCTGCGCACGTAGGCATGGGTCAGCTCGGCGCGGCCGCTCTCGACGTCGTCGGCGATGAACAGCGAGCTCTGCGAATCGCAGCTCGAGCTGTCCATCAGCGCGCGCGGCTTCGGCGTCTGCTCGGCGTTCGTGCGCGCCCAGCAGTTGAACCACGACGCTGCGCTCTCCGGCGCGCGGTACGGGCCGAACGTCGTCGCGCGGAAACCGCGCTCGCCGAGCGCATGATAGAAGTCGTTCTGCCACGCGAGCCACTGGCGGTCGATCTCCTCGCGCGCGCCGCCGGCCGCGAGCGGCGCGCCTGCGCGCGCGCGCTCGAGCAGCGCCGCGGCCTTGCCGGCCGGCACGAGGAAGCTGACCAGCTCGCCGTCGAGCCGCTTGGCGACGTTGATGCCGGCGACGCGGCCGTCCGCGGTCAGCGCCGGGCCGCCGCTCATGCCCGGATTGATCGCGCCGGTGAAGTGCACGCGCTCGGTATAGCTGCGCTCGACGAGGCCGTTGTACGTGCCTTCGACGATCGTGAAGCCAAGGTCGAGCGGATTGCCCATCGCGTAGAGGCGCTCGCCGCGCGGCACGTCGCCGCGCACCGCCGCCGCGTCGAACTCGAGGTGCGGCAGGTCGGCGCCGTCGAGCTTGACGACCGCGAGGTCGTCGGCGACGTCGATCGCGAGCAGCTTCAGCTCGCCCTGCGTGCCGTCCGGCCGCGCGAATTCGAGCCGGTACGTCTTCGGCTCGAGCGCGTACTGCGAGACGACGTGGTAGTTCGTGATCGCGAGCCCGTCGGCGCCGACGAGGAAGCCCGAGCCGATCGTCGACTGGCGCCCCGCCGCCTCGACCAGCGTGCGCACCTGCAGCAGGCTCGCGCGCGCGCCCGCGTAGATGCCCTCCGCCGCGGCCGAGACCGGCGCCGGCGGCGCGGCGGGCGCAGGAGCGGGAGCTTCCGGCGGAGCGGCCTGCGCCGGAACGGCGCAGGCGGCGAGCAGCGCGGTGAGACCGAGCGCGGCGCGCACGGCGAACAGCGGATGGGCCATCGAGCAGTCCTTGGCGTTCGCGGCAGCCTATCGCCCGGACGCATCGGAGTTCAATGACCGGCACGGCGCCGGCGCCGCGCGCGCCGGACCGCGTCCGTCAGGCGGCAACCGCGCTGCGTCCCCGGTTCTCGATCCGCAGCGCGCCGATGCCGACCGCGTAGATGGCCCGCTCCTCGTCCACCCGATCGTCCGGCCGCCCGCCGCGCCCGAGACGCTGCGCCCGCACCTGTTCGAGGATCGCCTGCACGGCGATGGCGGCCTCGCGCAGCACGCGTGCCGAATCGCGCAGCGTGCGGTCGGCCCGCTCGGACGCGCGATCGGAGCCGACGACGTCGCCGTGCGCGCGGAGCGTCTGCACGAGCCGGTCGAGCGCTTCGATCTGGTCGGGAGTGATGCCGAAGGCGACGCGTTTGCCTGCTGCGGCGCCGGAAACCGGAGGCACCGCTTCGAGCGTCGCACCGTCATCGTCTCCTTCTACCGCGGCCTGCCGCGTCGCCGGCCACGACAGCTCGTCCAACACGCGATCGGCCTGCTCGGCCAGCAGCTCCAAGCAGACCGCCATGTCGCCCGCGTACACGGTGGGCTCCCGCTCGTGTTCCTCGTCCCAGCTGCGCGGCCGCGCCAGCCGCACCAGGAAACTCAGAGTGCCGCACAGCTTCTTCAGCCGGTATTGGCTGTCCTCC
>DASWOS010000459.1:0-5283 GCA_036398645.1 Dokdonella sp.
GTCGCGTACGCCGATCCGGCGAGCGGGTCGGCCGCACTCGCGCTGGGCGTGGTGATCGCGCTCGCCGCGTGCTGGCTGCCGGCGCGGCGCGCGGCGGCGGTCGACCCGATCGAGGCCCTGCGCCGTGACTGACGTTTCGGAGCTTCGTCCCTCGCCACCCAAGGTACGCCCATGAACCCTCGCGAATTCCGCCACGTCTGCGCCGGCTGCTGCGCAGCCCCGCGTTCGGCACGACCACGGTCGTGCTGCTCGGCCTCGCGTTCGGCGCGCTGGCCTGCGTGTTCGGCGTCGTCTACGGCCTGCTCTACAAGCCGTTGCCGTTCCTGCACTCGGACCAGCTCGTCACGGTCGAGTCGCGCATCCTCGGCATTCCGTTCGACACCGGCCTGTCGGTGCCGCTGCGCGACGAGCTCGCGCGCAACGCGCACACGCTCGACGGCGTCGCCGCGTACCGCACGAACGAGGTGACGCTGCGCGACGACGGCGGCCGGCGCACCGGCACACTGAAGACCGCGCAGATCGAGCCGGAGCTGTTCGGCCTGCTCGGCGCGCAGCCGGCGCTCGGCCGCCTGTTCGCCGCCGAGGACGTCACGGAGAACGCCGCGCGCGGCGCGATCCTGTCGTGGGACGAATGGCAGCGCCGCTTCGCCGGCGCGGCCGATGCGATCGGCCGGCGCATCCGCGTCGGCGGCGACGACTACCGCGTCCTCGGCGTCATGCCGCAAGGCTTCGCGTTCCCGAGCCGGCAGACCGGACTCTGGCTGCCGCTCGGCTTCACCGCCGCGCAGCACGAGCGCTCGCATGCCGGCAGCTTCGACGGCACGCGCGTCGTCGCGCGCCTGCGCGCCGGCGTCGAGCCGGCGTCCGCCGCCGACGAAGCCGCGTCGATCGCGAAGTCGATTCCGGAACTCGACGGCGCGTTCGGCAACGACTTCCGCGTGACGGTCGAGCCGCTGCGCTCGCTGTGGGTCGGTGACCGGCGCGAGGCGCTGCTGCTGATGCTGCTCGCGGTGTCGATGGTGTGGCTGGTGACCGCGGCGAACGTCGCCAACCTGTGCCTCGCGCGCGCGCTCGCGCGCCGGCACGAGGCGGCGCTGACCGCGGCGCTCGGCGCGTCGCCGCGGCGGCGCGCGAGCGCGGCCGCCGCCGAGGCGGCGGCGCTGTGCGTGGCCGGCGTGCTGCTCGGCTACGCGCTGCTGCCGGCCGGCACCGCGCTGCTGCGCCGCTTCGATCTGCTGCCGGCCGGCACGCCGCAGGCGATCGGCATCGACGCGCCGACGCTCGCGCTGATCGCGCTGCTCGCTGTCGCGCTCTGCGCGGTGCTCGCGCTGGTCGGGGTCTCCGTGCAGCGCGGCAACCTCGCCGACATGATCCGCCGCGGCGGCTCGCGCCAGACCGCGGGCGGCGGCGCGCAGGCCGCGCGCAAGACGCTCGTCGTCGCCCAGATCGCGCTGACCGTCGCGCTGCTGTTCGGCATCGGCGTGCTGCTGCGCAGCTCGCACAACCTGCTCGGCGAGGACGTCGGCTTCCGTCGCGATCACCTGCTCTACGCGGCGCTCGACGACCTCGTCCCGGCCGGCGCGAAGCCCGAGCTGCGCGCGGCGCGCATCGGCGAGCTGGTCGCGCGCGCTCGCGCGCTGCCCGGCGTCGTCGCCGTCGGGCTCGGCAACATGGTTCCGTTCGGCGACAGCATCAGCACGAGCAACTACACGCCGCCCGGCCAGGAAGACGCGAAGGACAAGCCGGTCGGCTACGACCGCAAGATCGACCAAGGCTACTTCGCCGCGCTCGGCGTGCCGATCCTGCGCGGCCGCGCGTTCGGCGCGGACGAGGTGCGCGCGCGCGCGCCGCTCGCGATCGTCGACGAGCTGTTCGCGAAGCGCCATTTCGGCGACGGCGACGCGCTCGGCCGGCATTTCCGCATCGGCACCGGTCCGGACACGCCGGACCGCGAGCTGACCATCGTCGGCGTCGTGCCGACGCTGAAGCAGCGCTCGCTGGCCGAGGTCGCGGACCAGCCGTCGATCTACCAGCCCGATCCGGCGCCGCCGTACGCCGCGCTGATCGCGCGCACGAGCGTCGATCCCGCCGCGATAGTGGCGCCGCTGAAGGCGCTCGGCGCGGAGATTGCGCCGAACGAGGCGATCGACCCGATCGTCACGCTGGACGACCGCATCGCCGACACGCTGGCCGATCGCACGCGCCTGAACGCGCTGCTCGGCCTGCTCGGCGCGACCGCGCTGCTGCTCGCCGCAGTCGGGCTCTACGCGGTGCTCGCCTACGCCGTGCGCCTGCGTGTGCCGGAGTTCGGCGTGCACCTGGCGCTCGGCGCACGTCCGCGCCAGGTGCTGCGCGCGGTGCTCGGCCACGGCCTGCGCCTGATCGGCGCCGGACTCGCGCTCGGCCTGCCGCTCGCCTACGCGTTCGCGCGACTGCTGTCGGCGCGGCTGTATCGCGTCGGCGCGCTCGATCCGGCGACGCTCGGCGCGGTCGCGGCGGTGCTCGCCGCGATCGGGCTCGCCGCGTGCTGGCTGCCGGCGCGGCGCGCCTCGCGCGTCGATCCGGTCGTCGCGCTGCGCAACGAATGATCCTTCGCACGGACAGGAACAGCATGGCCATCATCGAACTTCGCGGCATCGAAAAGTCGTTCCCACTCGCCGGCGGGCGCAGCTGGGTGCTGCGCAACGTCGACCTCGACGTCGGCGACGGCGAATTCGTCAGCGTGATGGGACCGTCCGGCGCCGGCAAGAGCTCGCTCTTGAACGTGCTCGGCCTGATGGATCACGATTGGCAGGGCGCCTATTCGCTCGACGGCGTCGCGGTCGATAAGCTCGCCGCGAAGCAGCGCCAGGCGCTGCAGCGCGAGAAGATCGGCTTCATCTTCCAGCACTACCATCTGATCGACGAGCTCAAGGTCTGGGAGAACCTCGACCTGCCGCTGCAGTACCGCGACGTGCCGGCCAAGGAGCGCGCCGCGCGCGTCGCCGACCTGCTCGACCGCTTCCAGATCGTCGGCAAGAAGGATCTCTACCCGAACCAGCTCTCCGGCGGCCAGCAGCAGCTCGTCGCGGTCGCGCGCGCGGTCATCACGCGCCCGCGGCTGCTGCTCGCCGACGAGCCGACCGGCGCGCTGCACTCGACGCAGGCGCGCACGATCATGGACCTCTTGCACGAGCTGCACCGCGACGGCATCACGATCGTGCAGGTCACGCACAACGAGGCGTTCGCGCGCGAGGCCGACCGCGTGATCCGCCTCGCCGACGGCTGGATCGAGAAGCCGGCGCGCGTATAAACTGGCCAGACTGGCTACATCGAGGAGACGGCGGTGAACTGGCAGCTTCAGGAGGCGAAGAACCGGCTCAGCGAAGTGGTCAAGGCGGCGAAGACGAAGGGGCCTCAGATCATTACCGTGCGCGGCAAGGAGGAAGTCGCGGTCGTGTCGATCCAAGAGCTGCGCGAGCTGAAGCGGCGCTTCATCCCGCTTGGCACGTTCCTGTGGAAGACTGCACCGAAGGCCGATCTCGTCGTCGAGCGCTCGCGCGATACCGGACGCGACGTCGAGCTCACATGACGCGCGGCTACCTGATCGACACGTGCGTGATCTCGGAACCGACGCGCGCACACGCGTCGGAGAAAGTGCTCGTCTGGTTGAACGCCGTCGCGCCCGAGAGCGTATTCCTCAGTGTGGCGACACTTGCCGCGCTCGAACAGGGCATCGCCGCGCTCGGCGCGGGCGCAAAGGCACGCAGGCGTTCGTCTTGGCTGCACGACGACGTGTTGCCGCAGTTCGAGTCGCGGATGCTCGACGTCGACCGGCGCGTCGCCGCTCGTTGCGGCCGGATGCTCGGCGCCGCGCGTCGCGCCGGCCGGCCCCCCTCGTCGACGCACTGCTCGCGGCGTCCGCACTCGAACACGACCTCGTTCTCGTCACTCGCAACGTCGACGACTTCGTCCGCTTCGACATCGCAATCCTCGATCCATGGCAATAACTTCAGCCCCCACTCTCCTCGTCGCCGACGACCAGCGTGACATCCGCGAGGCGTTGCGTCTGCTGTTCAAGGCCGAGGGCATCGAAGCGGTCTGCGTCGACGGCCCACGCGCGGCGCTGGAGACGCTCGGCCGGCGCCGCGTCGGCGCGGCGCTGATCGACCTCAATTACACGCGCGACACCACCTCGGGCGCCGAAGGCCTCGACCTGCTGCGCGAGATCAGGAAGCTCGACGCCGCCCTCCCGGTCATCGTGATGACCGCCTGGGGCACGATCGATCTCGCCGTCGAAGCGATGCGGCGCGGTGCCGGCGACTTCGTCGAGAAGCCGTGGGACAACCAGCGCCTGCTCTCGATCGTGCGCAACCAGCTCGCGCTCGCCGAATCGCGCGGCGAGGCGGCCAAGCTCAAGCGCGAGAACGAGATCCTGCGCGACGCCGACGCCGGCGAGTTCGTCGCCGAGTCCGCGGCGATGCGCGGCGTGCTCGCGCAGCTCGACCGCGTCGCGCCGACCGATGCGAACGTGCTGATCCTCGGCGAGAACGGCACCGGCAAGGGCGTGATCGCGCAGCGCCTGCACGCGCGCTCGCGGCGCGCCGGCCGGCCGCTGGTCAAGGTCAACATGGGCGGCATCCCCGACAGCGTGTTCGAGGCCGAGATGTTCGGCCACGTGCGCGGCGCGTTCACCGACGCGAAGTCCGACCGCATCGGCCGCTTCGAGCTCGCCGACGGCGGCACGCTGTTCCTGGACGAGATCGCCAACATTCCGCCGGCGCAGCAGCCGAAGCTGCTGCGCGTGCTCGAGGACGGCGAGCTCGAGCGAGTCGGTTCTTCGCGCACGATCAAGGTCGACGTGCGCCTCGTTTCGGCGACCAACGCGGACCTCGCCGCCGACGTCGCGCGCGGCGCGTTCCGCAAGGATCTGATGTTCCGCCTGAACACGGTCGAGTTGCGCCTGCCGCCGCTGCGCGAGCGCGACGCGGACGTGCCGCTGCTCGCCGAAGCGTTCCTCGCGCGCTTCGCCGCGCGCTATCAGCGCGACGGCCTGCGCTTCGCGCCGTCGGCGCTGCGCGCGCTGCAGGCCTACGCCTGGCCCGGCAACGTGCGCGAGCTCTCGCACGTGGTCGAACGCGCCGTGCTGATGGCGGACGTGACGGAACTCGACGAGGACGCGCTGAACCTGAAACCGCCGGCGCCGCACGACATCAGCGGCGCCGCCGCGCTCGCCGCCAGCGAATCGCTGACCGTCGAGCAGGCCGAGGAACGCATGGTGCGCCAGGCGCTCGAGCGGACCGG
>DASWOS010000460.1:0-2357 GCA_036398645.1 Dokdonella sp.
CCCTGCGCGATGCGTTGGCCGACGTGCTCGCCGCGCACGAGGACTTCACCCACGTCGTCGACGGCCGTTTCAAGGGTGGCTACATCACGCGGCACTACGGCCGGCCGGAGCGCGGCGTCGACGCCGTGCAGCTCGAGCTCGCGCAGCTCAATTACATGGACGAGGACACGTTCGAGTACCTGCCCGAGCGCGCGGCGCCGACGCAGGCCGTGATCCGCGCGCTGCTCGAGCGGTGCCTCTAGCCGCGGCACGCGGCAACGTCGTCGATCGCGGCGCGCGCGTCCCGCGTCCTCGAGCGCGGACCGGCCTTGTGCCGCGCGCCGCGTGTTCCGGCCTCGCGCGAGGCCGGCCGAGCGCGCACGTCGGCCCATACGGACGACCGCTCAGCGCGCGGCGGCCTTCGCGCGGCGCGCGGGCTCGATCGACGGCAGGAACCACGCGAGCAGGCCGATCGCCGGCAGGTACGCGCAGAGGCCGTAGACGGCTTCGATGCCGATGTGGTCGGCGAGCTGGCCGAGCACGGCCGCGCCGAGGCCGCCCATGCCGAACGCGAAGCCGAAGAACAGCCCGGCGACGACGCCGGTGCGGCCCGGCACGAGCTCCTGCGCGTAGACGATGATCGCGGAGAACGCCGACGCGAGCACGAGGCCGATGACGACGGTCAGCAGCGTCGTCCAGAACAGGTTCGCGTGCGGCAGCAGCAGCGTGAACGGCAGCACGCCGAGGATCGAGCCCCAGATCACGTACTTGCGGCCGATGCGGTCGCCGATCGGGCCGCCGACGAGCGTGCCGGCCGCGACCGCGCCGAGGAACACGAACAGATGCAGCTGCGCGTCCTGCGCGCTCAGCTGGAACTTCTGCATCAGGTAGAACGTGTAGTAGCTCGACAGGCTCGCGAGATAGAAGTACTTCGAGAAGATCAGCGCGCCGAGGATCGCCATCGTCGCGACGATCCGGCGCCGCGGCAGCGCGCTGTCGGCGGCGGCCGCCGTGCGCGTACGCCGATGCAGCGGGATCTGCTCGCGGTACCAGCCGCCGATGCGCGTCAGCAGCACGATCGCGCCGAGCGCACCGATCGCGAACCAGGCGACGCTGCGCTGCCCGCGCGGCATCACGACGAACGCGGCGAGCAGCGGCCCGATCGCCGAGCCCGCGTTGCCGCCGACCTGGAACAGCGACTGCGCGAGCCCGTGACGTCCGCCCGAGGCCATGCGCGCGACGCGCGAGGACTCCGGATGGAACACCGACGAGCCCGATCCGACCAGCGCCGCGGCGACCAGCAGCACCGCGAAGCTCGGCGCCTGCGACAGCAGCAGCAGGCCGCTCAGCGTGAAGCCCATGCCGATCGCGAGCGAGTACGGCATCGGCCGCTTGTCGGTGTAGATGCCGACGAACGGCTGCAGCAGCGACGCGGTGACCTGGAACGTCAGCGTGATCAGGCCGACCTGGCCGAAGTCGAGCTTGAACGTGTCCTTGAGGAGCGGATAGATCGCCGGCAGCAGCGACTGGATCATGTCGTTCAGCAGGTGGCAGACGCTCAGCATCGCCAGGATCGGGAACGCGGTGCGCGAGGCCGACTCGGCCGCGTGCCGCGCCGCCGACGGCGGCGGCGGTATCGCGGCGGAGGAGGAAGCGGAGCCGAGGTCGGCCGACAGCGAGCGGGCGGTATCCATGCGGCGCAGTAGACAGCGCGGAATTGCTGCCCGCATTATTCGTTAGGTCAACATTCTTCGAGATCGGGCCAGTGCGCAACGTGCACGCGACGAAGGCCGACGCGCTGCCCGGGCGCATCGTCTCGACCGCGAACGAGTATCCGACCGGACATCGCGTGCCGCTCCACCGGCACCGGCGCTCGCAGCTGCTGTATGCGTCGACCGGGCTCATGGTCGTCGGCACCGAAACCGGCCGCTGGATCGTGCCGCGCGAGCGTGCGGTGTGGATTCCGGCCGGCGTCGCGCACGACGTCAACGCGCTCGTCCACGTCAGCACGCGCAGCGTCTACGTCGACCGCGGCATCGGCACGGCGCTGCCGACCGACTGCCGCGTGCTCGCGGTCTCGCCGCTGCTGCGCGAGCTGCTGCTCGAGACCGCCGACTTGCCGCTCGATGCCGGTGCCGGTTCGCGCGCGGACCTGATCCTGTCGCTCGCCGTGCTCGAGATCGCGCGCGCGCCGACGCTGCCGCTCGACATTCCGTTCCCGTCCGATGCGCGGCTCGCCGCGCGCTGCCGCGCGTACCTCGAGCGGCCGTCGCCGCACGAGACGATCGACGACTGGTGCCGCGATCTCGCGACGAGTCGGCGCACGTTCACGCGCCGGTTCCGCGCCGAGACCGGCGTCAGCTTCACGACCTGGTGCC
>DASWOS010000461.1:0-8868 GCA_036398645.1 Dokdonella sp.
CGATCTCGAGCCGGCCGCCGAACTGCGCGAGCCGCTCGCGCATGCCGGCGAGGCCGTTGCCCTGCTTGATCTCGTCGGCGCCGCGGCCGTCGTCGCGCGCGTGGATCGCGACGCCGCCGTCGGCGCCGCGCGCGAAGCGCAGCCACAGGTTGCGCGCGCCGGAATGCCTGACCGTGTTCGTGATGATCTCCTGCGCGCAGCGCAGCATGACCTGCGCGCGCTTCGGATCGTCGACGCTGAAACGCGGCGGCAGCTCGAGATGGATCGCGAGGCCGGGCACGCCTTCGGTCAGGTTCGCGAGCGCCTGGGTCAGGTCGATGCCGTCGCCTTCGCGCAGCTGGCTGACGACCTCGCGCACGTCGCCGAGCAGCAGCTTCGCGACCGACTGCGCCTTGCGCACGTGCTCCTGCGCCTGGCCGTCCACGAGGTGGCTGGCGACCTCGAGGTTCAGGCTGAGCGCGGTCAGGTGGTGCCCCATCAGATCGTGCAGCTCGCGCGAGATGCGCATGCGTTCGCCGAGCCGCGTCGACTCGGCGAGCAGCGCACGCGCGGCGCGCAGCTCCGCGTTCAGCCGGCGCTGCTCCTCGCGCGCCTCGACCTGCTGCTTCGTGACCAGCGAGGTCACGAACGCGAGCACGATGAAGCCGAGATACAGGCTCGACTGCAGCAGCGCGTCGCTGAGGCTGAACTCGCGGATGCTCGCGAACACCGGCAGCAGCGAGAAGTTCTGCAGCACCATCCAGGCGATGCCGACGCGCAGCGGCAGCAGCCACGGCAGCACGACCGCGACGACCGCGAGCAGCAGCGCCGAGATGCCGCTCTGGCTGAACCAGCCGATCGCGACCGCCATCGCGTTCAGCACGACGAGCAGCGCGATCTGCAGCGCGCGCCGGAGCCGCGTGCGGCGGCCGTCGCCGAGATCGCGCGTCAGGTACCAGTAGACGACGCCGAACACGAGATAGCAGGCGAGCCACGCGTGCACGTAGTACGTCGGCAGCTGCTTCTGCGCGAGGTCGTCGACGACGGTCTGGTAGCGCAGGAACGGCGTGCCGACGCTCGCGTACTGGAACAGCCCGGCGTAGCGCAACAGCTGGATGTGGTTGAACTGCGGCCCCGACATGGCCGCCATCATAGGCGCGGCCGCGGGCGCCGCAAGCGCCGCGAAGTCACGGTCGCGGCCGCTTCGCGGCGGCCGCGGATCCGGCCCGATCTAACGCTTCGCTAACGCCGTCGCCTGCAGCGCGCCATGACCGCTCCGCGGCGCGCGTGCGATAATCGCGCCGCGCGGCGGCTCGGGATCGGGCGACGGCAGCCGTCGCGATCGCACGATTCCCCGACGGAGCAGGACATGGCCTTGAGCATCCGCGACGTGCAGCCGCACGACCTCGATTCGGTGCTCGCGCTGAACAACGCGGCCGGCGCGACGATCCTGCCGCTGGACGCCGACGGGCTGCACACGCTGTACGACGAAGCCAGCTACTTCCGCCTCGCCGAGGTCGACGGCCACGTCGCCGGCTTCCTGCCGGCGATGCGCGAGGACGCCGCCTACGACAGCCCGAACTTCCTCTGGTTCCGCGAGCGCTACCCGCAGTTCGCCTACATCGACCGCATCATCATCGCGAAGCCGTACCGCGGCCTCGGCCTCGGCCGCGTGTTCTACGCCGACGTGACGAGCTACGCCGAGACGCGCGTGCCGGTGCTGACCTGCGAGGTGTTCCTCGAGCCGCGCGACGACGTCGCCGTGCTGTTCCACGGCACCTACGGCTTCCAGGAAGTCGGCCAGCAGACGATGCCGAGCAACGGCCGCCGCGTCTCGCTGCTCGCGAAGACGCTGTGCAGCTTCCCGTACGTGCAGCAGACCTACCTGCAGGGGCCGAACGGGCGCCTGCCGGACCTGCCGTGGCTCGCCGAACGCGTCCGCGCGCGCACGCACGCGCATCCGGCGCGCGCGGCCGGTGGCGCCTGAGCGCGCGATGACGGCAGCGCCCTTCGCCACGCTCGAGCCGGTCGCCGAGATCAAGTTCGGTCAGGTCGGCATCGCGAACCTGAAGCTGAAGCGGCTCGACGCGGACGCGCTCGGCGCGGAGCTGCGCGAGAAGGCCGAGACCGCGCCGAAGCTGTTCCTGCGCGCACCGGTCGTGCTCGACCTGAGCCATCTGCCGGCGCTGCCGGACCTCGAGACCGTACGCGGCCTGCTCACCAGGATCCGCGAGGCCGGCCTGCTGCCGGTCGGCCTGTCCTACGGCACGCGCGAGAACGAGCAGCTCGCCGAAGCACTCGACCTGCCGCTGTTCGCGAAGTTTCGCGCCGCCTACGAGCGCGCGCCGGCCGCGCCGCCGGTCCGCGAGACGCCGCCGCCGCCGTCGCGCGAGCGCGTGCAGGCCGAACGCGAGACGCCTCCGCCGCCGAGCCGCGACGGCCGCGTCGGCGGCCAGCTGCACGAGCAGCCGGTGCGCTCCGGCCAGCAGGTCTACGCGCGCGGGCGCGACCTGATCCTGACCGCGCTGGTCGGCAACGGCGCCGAGGTCATCGCCGACGGCTCGATCCACGTCTACGGGCCGCTGCGCGGCCGCGCGCTGGCCGGCGCGCAAGGCGATATCGGCGCGCGCATCTTCTGCCGCGAGTTCCACGCCGAGCTCGTCTCGATCGCCGGCCACTACCGCGTGTTCGAGGACATCCCGGCCGAGCTGCGCGGCCAGCCGGTCCAGGCCTGGCTCGACGGCGACCGGCTGCTGCTGAAGAAGCTGTGACGCGCACGATCGAGCGAGGCGCGCGCGGCGGAGAAAAGCCGAGACAAGCGGCTGCGTTCGGCCGATGATGCACCGCCGGGACGGATCGCCGCGCGCGGCCGCGTCCCGAGCCCCGAATTCCAAGGAGAGACCCCTTTGACAGAAATCATCGTCGTGACCTCCGGCAAGGGCGGCGTCGGCAAGACGACGACGAGCGCGTCGATCGCGGTCGGCCTCGCCCAGCGCGGCAAGAAGGTCGCCGTCATCGACTTCGACGTCGGCCTGCGCAACCTCGACCTGATCATGGGTTGCGAGCGGCGCGTCGTCTACGACTTCGTCAACGTGATCCACGGCGAATGCACGCTGAAGCAGGCGCTGATCAAGGACAAGCGCATCGAGACGCTGCACGTGCTCGCCGCGTCGCAGACGCGCGACAAGGACGCGCTGACCAAGGAAGGCGTCGAGCGCGTGCTGAACGAGCTCGCCGAGGACGGCTTCGACTACGTGATCTGCGACTCGCCGGCCGGCATCGAGAAGGGCGCGAGCCTCGCGATGTACTTCGCCGACCGCGCGATCGTCGTCGTCAACCCCGAGGTCTCGAGCGTGCGCGACTCCGACCGCATCCTCGGCCTGCTGTCGAGCAAGACGCGCCGCGCCGAGCTCGGCAACGGCTCGGTCGAGCAGCACCTGCTGCTGACCCGCTACAACCCCGAGCGCGTCGCCAGCGGCGACATGATGGGCGTCGACGACGTCAAGGAGATCCTCGGCATCGAGGTGCTCGGCGTGATCCCGGAATCCGAAGGCGTGCTGAGCGCGTCGAACGCCGGCGTGCCGGTCATCCTCGACGAGAGCTCGGCGGCAGGCCAGGCCTACGCCGACGCGGCCGCGCGGCTCAGCGGCGAGTCGCGACCGATGCGCTTCGTCGACGCGCAGAAGAAGGGCTTCTTCGCACGGATCTTCGGGAGCTGACCATGGGACTGTTCGATTTCCTGCGTTCGCGCCAGAAGAACACCGCCGCGGTCGCGAAGGAGCGCCTTCGCATCATCGTCGCGCAGGAGCGCGCGCAGAGCGGACGCCCGGACTACCTGCCGCTGCTGCGTCGCGAGATCCTCGAGGTCATCAAGAAGTACGTCAACGTCGATCCCGACGCGGTCGACATCCACGTCGAGCGCGAGGGCGACAGCGACGTGCTCGAGCTTTCCGTCGCGCTGCCGGAACGTCCGGCCGGGACGACGCCCGCGGCGGACGGTGGCGCCTGAGCACGCGCCGCCGCGCGCGGCCGTGCCGTCCGTCGGCGTGCTGCGTCTGGCCGATGTCGACGCCGGCGCGGTCGCGCGGTTGCTCGCGCGCCACGGGCTCGAGCTCGCGCAGGTCGCCGACGGCGCGCCGATCCCGGGCAGCTACTGGGGCGAGCCCGAGGCCGGCGTGATCGCGAGCACGGTCTACGCGCGCACGGACACGCCGCTGCACTCGCTGCTACACGAGGCCTGTCATCTGATCGTCGCGCCGGCCGAGCGACGCGCGACGATCCACACCGACGCGTCGGATTCGACCGCCGAGGAAGACGCCGCGTGCTATCTGCAGATCGTGCTCGCCGGCGAGCTCACCGGGGTCGGTCGCGAGCGCCTGATGGCGGACATGGACGCCTGGGGCTACACGTTCCGGCTCGGCTCCGCGCGCGCCTGGTTCGAGCGCGACGCCGAGGACGCGCGCGTCTGGCTCGCCGAGCGCGGCCTGCCGCTGCGGGCCGCGCCGTGAGCGCCGCCGCGCGCACGCGCCGCACCGTGCCGGCCTCGGCGCCGGCGATGCGACCGTGCGCGCCCCGTATCATTGCGGCTCCGTCCGCGACTCCGAGACACCGAACACGAGCCATGATCGAAGAACGTTCCGTCGAGCCGATCGCCGCGCCGCCCGCCCGCATCGATGCCGCGACGACCGCGCTGTTCGTCGATCTCGACGGCACCGTCGTCGATTTCGCCGAGCGGCCCGACGCGGTCCGTGTCGAGCCCGGCGTGCGCACGGCGCTGCGCCGCCTGTCCGAGCTGCTCGGCGGCGCGCTCGCGCCGATCAGCGGACGTCCGTTGCACGAGATCGACGCGCTGCTCGGCCTGCCGCGCACGGCGGCGGCCGGCCTGCACGGCGCCGAGCTGCGCGGGCCGGACGGTCGCCTGATCGACGCGCCGCGCGACGACGCGCGCCTCGCGGCCGCGCGCGTGCGCGCGGCCGCACGGCTCGCGCAGTGCCCCGGCCTCGTGCTCGAGGACAAGCGGAGCGCGCTCGCGCTGCACTACCGCGGTGCGCCCGCGTTCGCCGGCGAAGCGCGCCGGCTCGGTGCCGAGCTGCTCGAGCTGGCCGGCCCCGGCTACGAGCTGCTGCACGGCAACCAGGTCGTCGAGCTGAAGCCGTCCGGCAGCGACAAGGGCAGCGCGCTCGCGGCGCTGATGCGCATGCCGCCGTTCGCCGGCCGCACGCCGTGGATGCTCGGCGACGATCTGACCGACGAGCACGCGTTCGAGCGCGCCGACGCGCTCGGCGGCTTCGGCATCCTCGTCGGCGCGCGGCGGCCGACGCGCGCGCGCCGCGCGCTGCCGGATCCGGACGCCGCGCGCGCGTGGCTCGCCGCGCTCGTCGCGGCCGCGGAGGCCGCGGCATGAGCGCGTCCGAGCAGCCGACAACGGCGCCCGCGGCGCCGGCCGCCGACGCCGCGATCGGCACCCCGGCCGGCGGCGCGACGCTCGAGCTCGGTGTCGTCGGCAACGGCAGCATCGGCGCGCTGATCGATCCGCGCGGCCGCATCGTCTGGTGCTGCCTGCCGGCGTTCGACGGCGATCCGGCGTTCTGCTCGCTGCTGTCGCCGACGCTCGGCGACGCCGGCTACTTCGACGTCGCGCTCGACGGCGAGAGCGAGCGCACGCAGCGCTACGTCGACAACACGCCGATCCTCGTCACCGAGTTGCGCGCCGCGGACGGCAGCGCGATCGAGATCACCGATTTCGCACCGCGCTACAAGCTGCACGGCCGCATCTACCATCCGATGAGCCTCGTGCGCGCGATCCGTCCGCTCGCCGGCTCGCCGCGCGTCACGCTGCGCCTGCGTCCGCTCGCCGGCTACGGCGAGCGCCGGCCGGAGCGCACGTTCGGCTCGAACCATCTGCGCTTCCTGCTCGACGGCGTCGTGCTGCGCGCGACGACCGACGCGCCGCTGCCGATGCTGCGCGACGAGCTGCCGTTCCTGCTCGACCGCGAGATCCACGTCGTGCTCGGCCCGGACGAGACGCTGACGTCGTCGCCGGCGGTGCACGTGCGCGAGGCCTGCGACGCGACTCTCGACTACTGGCGCGAATGGGTCCGCTATTTGTCGATCCCGGCCGAATGGCAGGACGCGGTGATCCGCGCCGCGATCACGCTGAAGCTCTGTCAGTACGAAGGCACCGGCGCGATCGTCGCGGCGCTGACGACGTCGGTGCCGGAGGCGCCGTACACCGTGCGCAACTGGGACTACCGCTACTGCTGGATTCGCGACGCCGCGTTCGTCGTGCGCGCGCTGAACCGGCTCGGCGCGACGCGCAGCATGGAGGAATACCTGCGCTACCTGTTCAACCTCGCGGTGTCCGCCGACGGCGAGCTCGCGCCGGTCTACGGCATCCATTTCGAGCGCGAGCTGCTCGAGCGCGAGGCCACGCACCTGGCCGGCTACCGCGGCATGGGTCCGGTGCGCGTCGGCAACGACGCCTGGCGCCAGCGCCAGCACGACGTCTACGGCAGCGTCGTGCTCGCGGCGACGCAGCTGTTCTTCGACCGCCGCCTGGTCGCGAGCGCCGACGCGGCCGCGTTCGCGCGGCTCGAGCACGTCGGCGAGGTCGCGTTCCGCCTGCGCGCCGAGCCCGACGCCGGGCTCTGGGAGTTCCGCGGTCGCGCCGACGTGCACACGTACTCGAGCGTGATGTCGTGGGCCGCGTGCGACCGCCTCGCGCGGATCGCCGCGCACCTCGGCCTCGACGAGCGCGAGCGCGCCTGGAAGCAGCGTGCGGAATGCGTGCGCGAGATGATCCTCGAGCGCGCCGTGCACCCGACGCACGGCTACTTCGTCGACGCGTTCGGCAGCGAGCGCCTCGACGCGAGCCTGCTGCTGCTCGCCGACCTCGGCTTCGTCGCCGCCGACGATCCGCGTTTCGTCGCGACCGTCGACGCGATCGGCCGCGTGCTGCGCCAGGGCAACTATCTGTTCCGCTACCATGCGCCGGACGACTTCGGCGTGCCGGAGACCAGCTTCACGATCTGCAGCTTCTGGTACGTCGACGCGCTCGCCGCGGTCGGCCGCACCGAGGAAGCGCGCACGCTGTTCGAGGAGCTGCTCGCGCGGCGCAACTCGCTCGGCCTGCTCTCCGAGGACGTGCACCCCGGCACCGGCGAGCTCTGGGGCAACTTCCCGCAGACGTACTCGCTGGTCGGCCTGATCAACGCGGCGACGCGATTGTCGCGCAGCTGGGAGAGCCTGCTCTGATGAGCCGCCTCGTCGTCGTCTCCAATCGCGTCGCGCTGCCGAAGGACATCCGCGCCGGCGGGCTCGCCTCGGCGATGCAGGCCGCGCTCGCGCAGAACGGCGGCCTCTGGTTCGGCTGGAGCGGACAGGTCGTCGACGGCGACGAGCGCGGGCTCGAGCGCCGCAGCGAAGGCCGCATCGACTTCGCGCTGCTCGACCTGACCCGCGCCGACTACGACGAGTACTACCGCGGCTTCTCGAACCGCACGCTTTGGCCGCTGCTGCACTTCCGCCAGTCGCTGTTCGACTACAGCCGCAAGGACTTCGCCGGCTACTGGCGCGTGAATCGTCTGTTCGCCGAGCACGTCGCTCGCCTGCTGCGTCCCGGCGACGTCGTCTGGGTGCACGACTATCATCTGATTCCGCTCGGCGCGGAGCTGCGCGCGCTCGGCGTCGACGCGCGCATCGGCTTCTTCCTGCACATTCCGCTGCCGCCGCGCGAGCTGCTCGAGGCGCTGCCGCATCACGAGCAGCTGTTCGAGACGCTCGCCGCCTACGATCTCGTCGGCCTGCAGACCGAATCGGACCGGCGCTCGCTGCTGGCGTACTTCCGCGACGGCTGGAGCGCGCAGACCACCGACTCGGGCGAGGTGCGGCTGCCGGATGGGCGCCGCTTCCGCGCCGGCGTGTTCCCGATCGGCATCGACACCGCGCGCGTCGCGCGCCAGGCCGAGAAGGCGGCGACGAGCAGCGCGACGCGGCGACTCGTCGCGAGCCTGCAGGGCCGCTGCCTCGCGATCGGCGTCGACCGGCTCGATTACTCGAAGGGGCTGCCGCAGCGCTTCGAGGGCTTCGCGCGTTTCCTGCTGCTGTATCCGGAATGGCGCTCGAAGGTCTCGCTGCTGCAGATCGCGCCGTCCTCGCGCGAGGACGTGCCGGAGTACCGCGAGCTGCGCTCGCGCCTCGAGCGCGTCGCCGGCGCGACGAACGGCCGCTACGCCGAGCCGGACTGGGTACCGATCCGCTACGTGAACCGCAGCTTCCAGCACGAGACGCTGGCCGGCTTCTACCGCACCGCGCACATCGGCCTGGTGACGCCGTTGCGCGACGGCATGAACCTCGTCGCGAAGGAGTTCGTCGCGGCGCAGTCGGCCGAGGACCCGGGCGTGCTCGTGCTGTCGAGCCTCGCCGGCGCCGCGCGCGAGTTGCGCGAGGCGATCGTCATCAACCCGCACGACCCCGACGACATCGCCGAGAGCGTGCAGGCCGCGCTCGCGATGCCGCTCGCCGAGCGACGCGAACGCTGGGCGGCGATGTTCGATCATCTGAGCCGGCACGACATCACGGCCTGGCGGAACGCGTTCCTCGAAGCGCTCGCCGTGGCCTGACGCGCGTGTCCGACGCGGCCGTGGCGGCGCGGCGCGTCCGCGTCGATCGCCGCGATCAGCCGGCCGGCGCGGCGCGCTCGATGCGGCCGTACGCACGCCAGGCGACGAAGCCGAGCAGCGTCGACGCGGCTGCACCGGCGCCGAGCCGCGCCGCGCTGACCGACAGCAGCGGCGACGCCACGCCGGCGATCAGCGCGCTGACGACGAGGCTGACGAACGCCTGCAGCGACGACACCGCGCCGCGATGCCGCGGGAAGCGCTCGAGCAG
>DASWOS010000462.1:0-8449 GCA_036398645.1 Dokdonella sp.
AAGAACATGGACCACTTCCAGTGGATCGTCGCGCTGACCCGCATCATGAGCGCGGTGTTCCGCAAGGGCGGCGACGTGACGTTCCTCGTCGAGGAGCTGAAGGCCGTGTTCGATCCGCGCGGCGGCTACTTCAAGGCCGGCGGCGTCTACATGCCGTCGATCGTCGCCGAGCTCGGCAGCGTCATCGAGCAGCACCTTAAGATGATCGGGCTGCTGAAGGAGCCGGAGCTCGACGACGAGCAGCGCCGGCTGATCGCCGAGAAGCGCGCCGAGTACGAAGCGCGCGCGAAGCGAAGCTCCGACGCGAGCCGCGCCGGCGCGCATTCCGACGTCGTCGCCCCCGTGGCGTCCGCACCGGCCGACGCGCCGGCGTCGGCCGCGTCGGCGTTCCCGCCCGGCGCGACGATGTGCGCGAAGTGCAACACGAACGCGGTGGTCCTGATGGACGGCTGCGCGACCTGCCTGAACTGCGGCTACTCGAAGTGCGGCTAGTGCGGTAACGCGGCATTCGTCGCGCGTCGATGCGTGTGTCGGCGCGAGAGATCGCATGCCCGGCACGCAGGACGGCGTCGACGCGCGTCGGCGCATTCCGACCGGCTGAACGCCGGATTCACGCATGCCGCGGCCTTACGTCGCGAGTCATCCTGCGCGCGTTCTGATGGCCGCGTCTCGAGCGACGGAGTGCGGCATGAGCGCGGACGATGCAGCGGCGAAACGCGCCCGCGGGCGCTGGATTTGGGCGGCGGCGGTCGCGCTCGCGTCGCTGTACGTCGGCAGCACGATCCTGACCCCGTTGTATCCGGTCTATCGGCGCACGTTCGGCTTCTCCGAGCTCGTCGTCACCGCGATCTATGCGGTCTTCGCGGTCGGCAACGTCGTCGTGCTGATGTTCTTCGGCCGCCTGTCCGACCAGATCGGCCGCCGTCGCGCGACGCTGATCGCGTTCGGCCTCGCGCTGCTCAGCATGCTCGGCTTCCTGTTCGCGCAATCGACCGGCTGGCTGTTCGCCGCGCGCGCGTCGAGCGGCTTCGCCGTCGGCCTCGGCGCGACCGCGGCGACCGCCTGGATCGCCGAGTTGGAGCCTGCGGGCGACCGCGCGCGCGCGGCGTCGATCGCGAGCGCGGCGAACCTCGCCGGTCTCGCCTCCGGCGCGCTCGTCGCCGGGCTGCTCGCGCAACACGCGCCGTGGCCGCTGCGCACGAGCTTCATCGTCTATCTCGTGCTGCTGCTGGTCGTGCTCGGCGTGCTCGCGTTCGCGCCGGAGACGATCGCCGATCCGGTCGACGACGTTCGCGAGATCTCGCTGCGGCCGCGCATCGGCGTGCCGAGCGGGCTGCGCCTTGCGTTCGTCGCGCCGGCCGCGATGGCGTTCACGGCGTTCTCGCTCGGAGGCTTCTACTCGGCGCTCGCGCCGGGCGTGTTGACGCAGACGCTGCGCGTCGACGACCTCGGCGTGATCGGCCTCGTCGTCGCCGCGTTCTTCGCGACCGCGACCGCGACGGCGATGCTGACGCGCCGCGTCGGCGACCGCGCGTCGATGTTCGCCGCGTTCGCGTTGCTGCTCGTCGGCGTGACGCTGCTGCTGATCGCCGAGGCGCGCCGCGCGCTCGTGTTGCTCGTCGTCGCGAGCGTCGTCAACGGCGCGGCGATGGCGTTCGGCTATCGCGCGAGCCTGCAGATCGTCAACGCGCTCGCGCCGGAGCAGCGGCGTGCGGAGCTCGTGTCGGCGTACCTGCTGGTCTGCTACGGCGCGAACTCGCTGCCGGTGATCGGCGTCGGTGCGCTGTCGCTCGCGGTCGAGCCCGCCGTCGCGCACCGCATCCTGGCCGGCGTGCTGGTCGCGCTCGCCGCGGTCGCCTGCGTCGCGACGGTCCGCTACGCGCCGAAGCCGCAGCGCGCGGCGACGCGGCGATGATGCGGCCGGCGCGGGCGCCGATCGGCGGCGGTCGCACGACTGGGCTCTCGGACGCATCCGAAGGTCTGCGCCCGCTGAGCCGAGCGCGTGCTCCCGGAACGATGGGCGGGCGCGCCGCGCCGCCGGCGTGCGTCAGCCGTCCTGCGTCACCGTCGTCGAGTACTGCTCGGCCTCGCTCATGATGATGTCGGCGCGCTGGCGGCCCGCGGTCGTCGACTGGTCGAGCTGCGCGAGCAGCTCGGTCGAGACGAACTCCGACGCGTTGCTGCGGAACGCGTCGAGATACGCGTCCTGGTCGCCGTCCTCGATGATCTTGTCGACGAACTTCTCCTTGGCGTCGTCGCTGAGCTTGTCGAATCCCTGCTGGCCCCATTCGCTGATCTGATCGGCCAGGCCCTTGCCGACGTTCTCGGTCAGGAACTCGCTGACCTTCTCGGTGACCTTGCCGGTCACCGGGCCGGCGACGTTGCCGAGCAGGCCGGTGATGACGTTGATCATCCGCATCAGATCGGCCTTCTTCGCCGCGTCGTCCTCGGACTTGTCCGCGAATCCCTGCTCGACGGCCTGCTCGGTCGAGGCGATGACGTTCGCGACGCGATGGTTGCCCCAATCCTGGTTCGGGTCGTTCAGCCACGCGTTCGACTTGTCGGCGATCTGCGCGAGCACGGCCTGCCCGTCCTTGTTCTCCGGCGCGAGGCCGGTCAGGCGTTCGAGGTTCGACAGGATGCCGCGTCCCTTCTGCAGCCACTCGATCTGCGTCATGCCGTGCGGCGTGTCGCGGTAGTTGCTGACGCCGTCCATGATGTCGGAGATCTTGTTCTTGACCAGCTCGTCGAGCGCCTGCTGCCGCTCCGGCAGCGGCACGTTCTTGTCGTCGTAGAATTCGTTGCCGCCGTGCGTGGCGTTCTTCGAGTGCTCGTAGACGTATTTCGCGAGCTCGCCGGCCGTGCCGAGATGGCCGTCCGATTCCTTCGCCGCGTCGCTGCCGTCGTGCGCGACCGCCTTGATCAGCAGCGCCATCGGATCGGCGTAGTTGGAATCGACCTTGTGCTGATCGGTCAGCGCGTCCTTGACGTAGACCGGGTCGGAATAGGTCTTCGACAACGCCTCGGTGACGGCCGCGCGCTGGTCGAGCGTGAGACCGTCGTAGATGTCGGCGATCAGCTTCTGGTCGCCGTCGGCGCGGTTCGCCGCGTTGAACAGCACGCCGAGTTCCTTGCCGTGATCGGCGCTGTACGTGTCGCCGCGAATCTTGCCGCCGTCCTTCGTGATCTCGTCGGTCGTGAAGTTCTTCAGGAACGTGCTGAACTCCGCGCTGGTGCGGCCGTTGCCGTTCTCGACGCCGTCGACGAGCGTGCGGTAGATCGTCGAGGACGTGTTCGCGTTGGCCTCGTCGGTCTTGCTCGGACCCTGTCCGGGGTTCGGGCTCGAATTCGAATACACGTAGCCCTTCGTCGCGCCGTCCATGCCGAAGAACTTCCACGCCGCATCCATGTCGACGTGCTGCTGCCCGCTGTTGTAGGCCTTCGCGAAGCCTTCGAGCATGTCCTGGCCGGCGTCGCGGTCGATGCGGCCGGTCTGGATCAGCCGGTCCAGCCGATCGCCCTGCAGCCACGAGTCGAGCGCGCCCTTGTCCTTCTCGAGGATCGTGTTCAGGAAGCGGGCCTTGTCCTCGGTGTTGAGCTTCGGCAGGTAGTCGTTCGCGAGCGCGGCGAGGCGCTTGTCGTAGTCGTCCTTCTTGTGCTTGATGTCGCCGACCGCGTGCAGGTCGTTCGCCATGTCCTCGAGCTCGGCCTTGCTCGGCGAGTGGTAGCCGCCGGCGTCCGCGGATGCGACGGACGTGCCGGCGGTGCCGGCGGAGTTGACCTGCAGATCGGACATGGCGGTGACCTCCGTATGAAGCCGCACGACGGCTTCGCCCAAGAATCGATCCAAAGTTATCCACGCGCGCGGCGAGGTCGCCACTAGGGTCGACCCTAGGTGTGCGGCGAGCGCGCGAGGCAATGCACGCATCGCATGCATTGCGTGTGCGCCGTCGGCCGCGCGCGCCAGTCGAGCGAGACCGCGCCGGCTGCGCACGAGCCGAACTTCGGCGTGCTGCCGCGCGCAGCGAGGTCCGCGCCGCGCTCATGCGCTATACCTTTCCGCGCGGCGCGGCATCGAACGGCCGTATCGCTACGGGAGGTTTCGCCATGCATCCGATCGCCCGCGCCGCCGCCGCGGCCGCTTTCCTCGTCCTCGCGCCGGCGCTCGCCGCCGCCGCCGACTGCCGCTTCACCGCTCAGCACGACTTCGACGTCGACGCAGCCGGGCTCAAGACGATTGCGTTCGA
This sequence comes from Dokdonella sp., assembly GCA_036398645.1. GTDB lineage: Bacteria > Pseudomonadota > Gammaproteobacteria > Xanthomonadales > Rhodanobacteraceae > Dokdonella_A. The sequence continues at coordinate 4,248 of DASWOS010000462.1, forward strand.
TCTCGGCTCGAGCGATCTCGTCGTCGAAGGCGTGCCCGGCCTCGCGAAGATCGAGGTGCGCGGCAAGGCGTGCGCGTCCGAGCAGGAGCGGCTCGCCGAACTCGGCGTCGACCAGCAGCGCAGCGGCGACCGCCTGACGATCACGCCGAAGCCGCAGCGCGAGCGGCGCGACGGCGGGCTCGGCTCCGGCTACGCCTACGTCGATCTGCGCGTGCGCATGCCGAGCGCGCTCGCGGCCGACGTGCACAGCCGCTCCGGCGACGCCGACGTGCACGACGTCGCGGCGCTGAACTTCGAGTCGAGTTCCGGCGACCTCGAGGTTCGCCGCATCGCCGGTGCGCTGACGACGCGGGCGACCTCCGGCGACGTCGAGGGCGGCGACGTCGGCCGCGTCGAGGTACGCGGCACCGGCTCCGGCGACGTCGAGCTCGACGGCGTGCGCGGCGACGTCGAGGTCGCGCGGGCGGGTTCCGGCGATCTCGCCTTCGATCACGTCGGCGGCAGCGTGCGCATCGGCAGCGTCGGCTCCGGCGACGTCCGCCTGCGCCGCGTCGGCGGCGCGGCGACGGTCGATTCGATCGGCTCCGGCGACGTCGTCGTCGACGGCATCGGCGGCGACTTCACGCTGCGCGCGAAGGGCTCCGGCGACGTCTCGCAGCACGACGTGCGCGGCCGCGTGTCGCTGCCGAACGCGCCCGGCTGACGCGGCCGCACGCACACGGGGCCGGCGAATTCGGGCCCGCGGGCGCGGGTCGGCGGCCGCGGGCGTGACAAACGGTCACGCCGCGTCGGCCGCGGCGGAATTCCAGTACGATGCGGCGAACACAGGGGAAAGTACCTATGCGTCCGCATCGAAACGGGTGGGCTCGGCTCGCCTCGGCGGCGATCGTCCTGTCGGCCGCGCGCGCGGCATCGGCGCAGATCGACGTCGTCACCGAGCGCTACGACGACGCGCGCCTCGGCGCCAACCTCGCGGAAACGCAGCTGACCACCGCGAACGTCAACACCGCGACGTTCGGCAAGCGGTGGTCGTACACGGTCAACGGTTCGGTCTACGCGCAGCCGCTGTACGTGCGCGACGTCGCTATCCCGGGGCAGGGCACGCACGACGTGCTCTACGTCGTCACGATGAACGACCGGGTCTACGCGTTCGACGCGAACTCGCCCGACGACGCGCCGCTGCTGTCGCTCGACCTGACGACCGAGGTGCCGGGCTCGCGCGCGAACACGGTCCTCGAGATCCTCGGCTACAACGACAACATCATCGGCAACGTCGGCATCGAGAGCACGCCGTACATCGATCTCGCGACGAACACGATGTACCTCGTCGCGCGCACGCGCGAGGACGCCGGCTGCGCGCCGCCGAATCCGGGTCCGTCCGGCACGCCGAACGCGACGTTCTGCCAGCGCCTGCACGCGCTCGACATCGCGACGCTCGAGGAGCGCGCCGGCAGCCCGGTCGTGCTCGGCGGCAGCGTGCCGGGCGGCGGCAGCGGCAGCTCCGGCGGCGTGCTGACGTTCGATCCGAAGATCGAGGACCAGCGCGCGAGCCTCGCCTACGCGAACGGGCGCGTCTTCGTCGCGTGGTCGTCGCACAGCGACCAGTTCAACTATCACGGCTGGGTCATGGCCTACGACGCGGCGACGCTGCAGCAGACGATGATCTGGTCGTCGGCGCCGGACGGGCAGCCGTACAACGGCGCCGGCATCTGGATGGCAGGCCGCGCGCCGGCCGTCGACGCGGATGGCGCGGTCTACTACGCGACCGGCAACGGCACCTGGGACGGCGTCACGAACTTCGGCGAGTCGTTCGTGAAGTTCGGTCCGACGCCGGACACGCCGCTGCTCGACTGGTTCACGCCGTCGACGTACAACCAGCTGAATCAGGCCGACCTCGACCTCAGCGGCTCCGGCCCGATCCTGATCCCGGGCACCGACCTGATCGTCGGCGCCGGCAAGAGCGGCGTGTTCTACGTGACGCATACGGCGGACATGGGCCATCTCGGCGAGGCCGGCGACGCGAACATCGTGCAGACGTTCTCGAACGGCGGCCAGCAGATCAAGGGCGGCCCGGTCTACTGGAACCGCGACGGCGGACTCGGCCCGTGGATGTACGTCTGGTCGGACAACCGCAACACGCTGAACGCGTACCGCTTCGACGGCAGCGCGTTCGAGCTGCCGGCGGTCTCGCGCAGCACGCTGATCTCGAACAGCGGCTCGGCCGGCGGCGTGCTGATGCTGTCGGCGAACGGCAGCACGCCGGGCAGCGGCGTGCTGTGGTCGTCGATGGCGCTCAGCGGCTCGGACCCGAACAGCGGCATCCATCCCGGCGTGCTGCGCGCGCTCGACGCCGACGACCTGACCCACGAGCTCTGGAACTCCGAGCAGGACGCCGACCGCGACCGCATGGGCAACTGGCCGAAGTTCAGCCCGCCGGTCGTCGTCGACGGCCGCGTCTACATGGCCTCGTTCCCGGACGACGGCGTCGGCGACACCGAGGTCAGCGTCTACGGCCTGCTGCCGCAACCGGACTTCTCGCTCGCGGCCGCGCCGCCGAATCCGGGCGCGAACCCCGGCGGCAGCGTCGTCTACACGATCACGCCGGTGGCCGTCGACGGCTTCTCCGATCCGATCCATCTCGACGTCGCGGGGCTGCCGCCGGGCGCGACCGCGAGCTTCGCCGCGAACGACCTCGTGCCGCCGGCGACGACGACGCTGACCGTGCAGATCGGCGCCGGCACGCCGCTCGGCGAGAATGCGCTCACGATCACCGGCAGCAGCGGCGCGCTGTCGCACTCGGCGGACGCGGGGCTGTACGTGACCGACGCGGCGCCCGGCGCCGGCGTCGTCGGCATCGACTTCGTCGGCGACGGCGTCGCGATGGCGGCCGTCGAAGTGGCCGGCTTCGACGCGAAGCCGAACTGGAACCAGGCGTTCGGCGCCGACGGCGACGCGCTCGCGCTCGTCGACGAGAGCGGCGTCGCGGTCGGCGCGACGCTGGCCTGGAGCGCTCCGGCGGTCGCGGCGACCGGCATCGCCGATCTGCCGGGCGACTTCCGCATGATGGACGGCTATCTCGACGCCGCCGCCGACGCGGCGACGGTGACCGTCGCCGGCCTGCCGGACGATCCGGGCGGCTACTTCGTCTACGTCTACGTCGACGGCGACAACGGCGCGACGCCGCGCAGCGGCATCTATGCGATCGAAGGCGCCGGCACGCCGGCGCGCAGCGTCGAAGTCGTCGACGCCGCCGACACGGACTTCGACGGCGCCTACGTGCGCGCCGACGGCACGGTCGGCAACGTCGCCGCGTTCTTCGTCGGCGGCACCGGCTTCACGCTGACCGCGACGCCGGGCGCGACCTCGACCGGCGTGCCGCACGCGCCGGTCAACGGCATCCAGATCGTGCACGGCGACCGCCTGTTCGCGAATGGGTTCGACTGACGTCGCGAGGCCGCTCGTCCGGCGCCGCGGCGGCTCGTTCGCGAAGCCGTGCGCGCGCGTCGCCGACCCGGCGACGTCGCGCGCCGGTGTGCGGCCGGCGCGTCGAGCCGTCGGCGGTGAGCGCGTTCGAGTACCTGTCGGCCCTGCCGTCGATCGTCCGCGCCTCGCGATCACGCAGATCCTGAGAGGCTTCGCGGGCTGATCGACTGGCGCGGCGTCGCGTTCCGGCTCGGCTTCGTTGCGTTCGCCGCGGTCGCGATGCTCGGTCGCGGCGAGCGCGTGCACGCCGCCGCCGCGGTGCTCGGCGCGGCCGGCATCGGCGCCTGCATCGCGCTGCTGTTCACGCGGCCGACCCGAGGTCCCGGTGCGCGGCCGTGGCCGCGGCCGGTCGAGCGCTGCGACCGGCGCGCAGCTGACGATCAGCAGCAGGACCACGAGCCGAGCTTCGCGAGCCGGACCAGCGACCCTGCGTGCGCCTGGTGCGGATAGATCGAGGTGCGGGTCAGGTGCCGAGGTTCTCGGCGATCCAGACGAACCCGTGACAGGCGAGGATCGCCTTCGCCTCCGCGCGTCTCGAGGCCCGACGCGAGCAGCGCCGCCTGCAGCGCGAGCGCGGCGAGGAACAGCGCGTCGTAGCGCGCGAACACGGCTTCGCGCGGGCTAGGCGAATTGCTCGCGACGATCAGCGCGACGAGCGTGCCGCCGAACCGGCACGCCCAGGCCTGCTTGCAACCGAAGCGCACGCACTCGTACGCGAA
>DASWOS010000463.1:0-14740 GCA_036398645.1 Dokdonella sp.
GCCGACCAGCACGTAGCTGCAACCGACGTCCTTCAGCATCGACGCGGCGACCTCGCCGGTGTACGCGCCTTCGGCGTGCGCGCTGAGATCCTGCGCGCCGAAGCCGACGCCGCTGCCCGCGTGCAGCGCGATCAGCCCGTCGAGGTACGGGAACGGCGGCAGCACGACGACGTCGACGTCGGCGGGCCGCGCCGCGGCGATCGCCGCGACGAGCTCGGCGGCCATCGCGCGCGAGCCGTGCATCTTCCAGTTGCCGGCGACCAGAGCACGCCGCATCGCGCCCCTCCGAGGAATGCAAAAGGTCGACAGCATAGCGGCGGCGCGACGCGCGCGACAACCGCGGACGGCACCGTGCCGGCGTCGCGCGCGACGCCGCCTTGCGGCTACGCTCTAGGCCTCCGCTCGGCGAGACGACGATGGCCGCATCCGCATTCGCTCTGGTCACCGGCGCCTCGGCCGGCATCGGCGCCGCGTTCGCGCGCGAGCTCGCCGCGCGCGGGCACGCACTCGTGCTGACCGCGCGCCGCGCGGACCGGCTCGACGCGCTCGCCGCCGAGCTGCGCGCGCGCCACGGCGTCGCCGTGCACTGCATTCCGTGCGACCTCGCCGACGCGGACGCGCCGGCGCGGCTCGCCGCGGAGATCGCGCGGCTCGGCGTCGTCGTCGACGTGCTGATCAACAACGCAGGCTACGGCGTGACCGGCACGTTCCTCGCGCGGCCGTGGCGCACGCACGCGGATTTCATCCAGGTCATGATGACCGCGCCGACCGAGCTCTGCCATCGGCTGCTGCCGGCGATGCTCGAGCGCGGCCACGGCCGCATCGTCAACGTCGCCTCGCTGGCCGGGCTCCTGCCGGCGCCGGCCGGACACACGCTGTACGCCGCGTCGAAGGCGTACCTGATCCGCTTCTCGCAGGCGCTCGCGCTCGAGAACCGCCGCCGCGGCGTGCACGTCTGCGCGCTGTGCCCCGGCTTCACCTACTCCGAGTTCCACGACGTCAACGGTGCGCGCGCGCGGGTCGCGCGCGTGCCGGGCTGGCTCTGGGCCGACGCCCCCGCGGTCGCGCGCGATGCGCTCGAGGCGGTCGAGCGCGGCGAGGTCGTGCGCATCGTCGGCGGCGTGAACCGCGCGATCGCGCGCCTGTTCCGGCTGCTGCCGAGCCGCGTCGCGCTCGGCTTGATCGATCGGCGCGGCAAGGATTTCCGCGTGACCGACGAGCCGGCCGACGGCGAGCGCCGCGACGGCGCGTAGCGGCACCGCGCCGACGTGCGGTCGCGCGCGGCGCGCGCGCGGCGTGCACGGCGAGCCGATGTGCGGGCCGTCTTCCGCGCGCACGCCGACACGCAGCACGCGCCCCGCGCGAAAACGGCCGCCGCGCAGGTGCGGCATGCGACGTGCGAGATGCGGCGGTCGCGCAGGCGCCGCGCCTCGAGGCGCGTCCGTTCCGCTCGGCACCGCGCTCAGATCAGCCGGATCTCGCGCAGCCGCTCTTGCAGGTATTCGTGCGCCGTGATCGGCTGCGGGTAAAGCTTAGGATGCGCGTCGTCGACGCACGATGGCAGCATGTCGATGACGAAGTCCGGATTCGGATGCAGGAAGAACGGCACCGAGTAGCGCGGGCGCCGTGCGGCGTCGCCGCGCGGGTTGACGACGCGGTGCGTCGTCGACGGATAGACGTGATTCGTCAGCCGCTGCAGCATGTCGCCGATGTTCACGACGATCGTGTCCGCGTCGGCCGTGAACGGCACCCATTCGCCGGCGTGCGAGCGCACCTCGAGACCTTCGGCGCTCGCGCCGACGAGCAGCGTGATCAGGTTGATGTCCTCGTGCGCGCCGGCGCGCACGTTCGGCACGTCCGCCGACGTGATCGGCGGATAATGGATCGGCCGCAGGATCGAGTTGCCGACGTTCGTCTTGTCGTCGAAATACGTCTCGTCGAGGCCGATGTGCAGCGCGAGCGCGCGCAGCACGCGCGAGCCGAGCGCGTCGAGCGCCTCGTAGAGCCCGTAGCCGTAGTCGCGGAAGCCGGGCACCTCGCTCGGCCACAGGTTCGGCGCCATGATCGCGGCGTACGGCGAACCGCGCGGAATCTCGCGCCCGACGTGCCAGAACTCCTTCAGGTCCGGATGCTCCGAATCCTTCGCGGTCTCGACGCCGAACGGCGTGTAGCCGCGCGCGCCGCCGCCGCCCTCGACGTGATACCGGCGCTTGACCGCGTCGGGCAACGCGAAGAAGCGCCGGAACGCGGCGTACGCGCCGTCGATCAGCTCCTGCGCGATGCCGTGGCCGCGGATGCCGGCGAAGCCCCACTCGCGGTACGCCGCGCCGAGCTCGGCGACGAACGCGGCGCGGTCGCCGCCGTCGTAGCGGCGGATGTCGAGAGTCGGGATGCGCGCGGCCATGGCCGAAGGATAGCGCGGCGCCGCGACGTTCCGGCGACGATGGCGAGTCGCGCCCGCTGCCGGGCGGCGCACGCGCTCGCGCGCAGGCCGAGCGTCGGAACCGCGCTCCTGCACGGGCGACCGGAGACGTCGACGCGGCGCCGCGCGCTTCGGCGAGTGCGGGATCGACCGCTGGCGGAGGACGCCCGCGCGCGCGGGCGCGGCGGCGTCGCCGCGCGGTCAGCCGGCCGGCGACGCCGGAGCCGCGGCGACCGGCGCCGGAGCCAGTTTCGCGACGGTCGAGGTCACGACCTTGGCCAGCTCGTTGGCGACGTTCGCGGCGTCGCTCGCCTCGACGGTCACGCGCACGAGCGGCTCCGTGCCCGACGGCCTCAGCACGACCCTGCCCGCGTCGCCGAGCGCATCGCACAGTCGCCGGTACTCGCGCTGCACGTCGACGTCCTCGACGACCGCCGCGGGCTTCGTCGAGGTCGGAACGGGAACGTTGACCGTGGTCTGCGCGACCTTCGCGCAGCCGGCGACCGCCTCGTCGAGGCGGCGTCCGCTGCGCACGAGCACGTCGAGCACCTGCAGCGCGCTGACGATCGCGTCGCCGCTCGACGTGCGGTCGAGCGTCAGGATGTGGCCCGAGGTCTCGCCGCCGAGCACGCCGCCGTGCTGCTTCAGCAGCTGCAAAACGTAGCGGTCGCCGACGTTCGCGCGCAGGAACGGCACGTCGAGCTCGCGCATCGCGCGCTCGAGGCCGTAGTTGCTCATCAGCGTGCCGACCAGCGGCCCGCGCAGACGGCCGCTCTGCCGCCAGTCGACCGCGAGCAGGTAGAGCAGCTCGTCGCCGTCGACGATCTCGCCGTTGCGGTCGACCATCTGCACGCGGTCGCCGTCGCCGTCGAACGCGATGCCGAGGTCGGCGCCGGCGTCGAGCACCGCGCGCGCGAGCGCCTGCGGCCGCGTCGAGCCGCAGTCGCGGTTGATGTTCAGCCCGTCCGGCCGGTTGCCGATCGCGACCACCGACGCGCCGAGCTCGGCGAACACCTGCGGCGCGATCTGGTACGTCGCGCCGTGCGCGCAGTCGAGCACGATGCGCAGGCCGCGCAGCGTCAGCGCCGGCGGCACCGTCGACTTGCAGAACTCCGCGTAGCGCGTCGCCGCGTCCTCGATGCGCACGACCTTGCCGATCGCGGCCGATTCGACCGTCGTGAACGGCGCGTCGAGCTCGTCTTCGATCGCGTGCTCGACCTCGTCGTCGAGCTTCTCGCCGGAGGCCGAGAAGAACTTGACGCCGTTGTCCTGGTGCGGATTGTGCGAGGCGCTGATGACGATGCCGGCGCTCGCGCGCAGGCTGCGCGTCAGGTACGCGACCGCCGGCGTCGGCATCGGTCCGAGCAGGCGCACGTCGGCGCCCGCGGCGGCGAGGCCGGCCTCGAGCGCGGATTCGAACATGTAGCCGGAGACGCGCGTGTCCTTGCCGATCACGACGACCGGCTTCGTGCCGGAGCGCGCGAGCACGCTGCCGAGCGCGCGGCCGAGCTTCAGCATGAACTCGGCCGTGATCGGCCACTCGCCGACGCGGCCGCGGATGCCGTCGGTGCCGAAGTAGCGCCGCTCGCTCATCGCGAGCGGGCCCGGCCGGCGCGTGCGCAGCGTGCCGGCGCGCGGCGCGATGCGCTGCGCGGCGGACGCGGCGGCCGGCTCGCGCCCACGCTCAGTCGCCCATCTGCTTCTGGCGATGCTCCCAGCGCTCCTGCGCGTCGAGGCTCAGCGTCGCGATCGGACGCGCCTCGAGCCGCTCGAGGCCGATTTCCTCGTCGGTCTCCTCGCAGAAGCCGTAGCGGCCTTCCTCGATGCGCTTCAGCGCCTTGTCGATCTTCGCGATCAGCTTGCGGTAGCGGTCGCGCGTGCGCAGCTCGAGCGAGTTCTCGGTCTCGCGCGTCGCGCGCTCGGCCTCGTCGCCGACGTCGCGCACTTCGTCGCGCAGGCTCTCGATCGTCTGGCGGCTCTCTTCGACGAGCTCCTCGCGCCACTTCGACAGCTTCGTGCGGAAGTACTGGAGCTGGCGCGGCCCCATGTATTCCTCGTCGGAACTCGGCTTATAGCCCTTCGGCAGCTCGATCGAGACGGTCGCCGGCAGCGCGTAGCGGCCGTCCTGCATCGTCACGCCGTTGTCTTGCTGCTGCGGAGGCGTCGCGCGCGCCTTTGCGTTGCGCGCGGTGGGATTCGTTTCTGGCTTGCTGGTAGTCACGGAGCTCTTGGGGATTGCCACTGCATCGTTGGAAGGATTCGGCTTCACGGGCGTCGGCGCGGGCTTCGTCGGCGCGGCCGGCTTGCTGCGCGTGGCCTGGTTCGGCTTCGCGGTCGACTTCACCGGCTTCGCCGGCGCCGCATTCTTCGCCGCCGGCTTCTTCGGTGCGGCCTTGGCCGGCGCGGCTTTCGCCGCCGGCTTCGTCGTCGCCGGCCGCGCCGGCGTCTTCGCCGGCACCGGTTTCGCGATCGGCTTCTTCGCCGCGGCGGCCGGCCGCTTGCCCGCGGCGCTCTTGGCATTGGCTGAGGCGCGCGTCGCGGCTTGCGGGCGCGGCGACGTCTTCGGTGCTTTCGCACGCGGTGTCTGCTTGCTCTTCGCCATTCCTGAAGCCTACCTTGTGACTCGGCGGTCGCGTGTTATAGCCTAAGTCCACCCCCCCGGCAACCGTCGAAAACTTACGCTGCGACGCGGAATTAGCGCGTCGCAGCGGCACGCCATGTCACACGCGATGCTGTTCCTGCTGCGCTGCTACAAGCGCTTCGTGAGCCCGCTGCTCGGCCCGCGCTGCCGCTTCGAGCCGAGCTGCGCCGACTACGCGCAGGTCGCCGTCGCGCGCTTCGGCGCGCTGCGCGGCGGCTGGCTCGCGCTGATGCGGCTCGCGCGCTGCCAGCCGCTCTGCACCGGCGGCTTCGACCCGGTGCCGCACGAATTCCGCGCGTGGCCGCCGCGCGGCTGCCAACGAGGAACCCATGCCCATGACTGAGCGGTCGAACGCCGACTGGCTGATCACGAACGCCGAACTCGTCAGCGAAGGACGCCGCTTCGCGGCGGACCTGCGCGTGCGTGACGGCCGCATCGAGCGCATCGCGCCGAGCCTCGCCGCACGCGCGGACGAGCGCGTGCTCGACGCGCGCGGCCGCTGGCTGCTGCCGGGCATGATCGACGACCAGGTGCATTTCCGCGAGCCCGGCCTGACCCACAAGGCCGACATCGAGAGCGAGTCGCGCGCGTGCCTCGCCGGCGGCATCACGAGCTACATGGAGATGCCGAACACGCGGCCGCCGGCGACGGACCGCGCCACGCTCGAGGCGAAGTACGCGCGCGCGGCCGAGGTCTCGCGCGTGAACTACGCGTTCTACCTCGGCGCGACGAACGACAACCTCGCCGAGCTGCGCGCGCTCGATCCGCGCGCGGCGCCGGGCATCAAGGTGTTCATGGGCGCGTCGACCGGCAACATGCTCGTCGACGATCCGGCCACGCTCGATGCGATCTTCCGCGACGCGCCGGTGCCGATCATCACGCACTGCGAGGACACGCCGACGATCGCCGCGAACGAAGCCGAGGCGCGTGCGATCTGGGGCGACGACATCCCCGCCGCGCAGCACCCGCTGATCCGCTCGCGCGAGGCCTGCCTGAAGTCGACGCATCTCGCGATCGAACTCGCGCGCAAGCACGGCACGCGCCTGCACGTGCTGCACGTGTCGACCGCCGACGAATGCGCGCTGTTCGCGCCGGGTCCGCTCGCCGGCAAGCGCATCACCGCGGAGACCTGCGTGCACTTCCTGCACTTCACCGACGCCGACTACGCGCGGCTCGACCATCGCATCAAGTGCAACCCGGCGATCAAGACCGCGGCCGACCGCGACGCGATCGTGCGCGCGCTCGCCGACGGCCGCCTCGACGTGCTCGCGACGGACCACGCGCCGCATCTCGCCGCGGAGAAGGCCGAGCCGTACGTGCGCGCGCCGTCGGGCCTGCCGCTCGTGCAGTACGCGCTGCAGTGCGCGCTCGAGCGCGTGTTCGACGGCGAGCTGACGCTCGAGCGCGTCGTCGACGCGGCGTGCCACGCACCGGCGACGCTGTTCGGCGTGCACGAGCGCGGCTTCCTGCGCGAGGGCTACCGCGCCGACCTCGTGCTGGTCGATCCGCACGCGCCGCACGCGGTGACCGCGGCCGACGTGCTGTCGAAATGCGGCTGGTCGCCGTTCGAGGGCACGACGTTCCGCGCGAGCATCGCGGCGACGTTCGTCAACGGCCGCCTCGGCTGGCACGAAGGCCGCCTCGACGACGCGATCCGCGGCGAGCGCCTGGAGTTCGCGCGGTGACGCCGGCCGCGGCGATGCGCCGCGCGCACGGCGGACGGCGCGCGGCGCTCGCGGCGGAGCCGGCCTCGCCCCTCACCGCGCGCGGCCCGCGTGCACGCACGCGCCGCGCACTCGCCGCGGCGGCCGTCCTGGCCGGCGCCGCCGCGGCGGCGGCCGCGCATGCGGACGGGGCGCACGGCGCGTTTCCGGCACGTGTCTCGCAAGGCGCGCTCGTCGTCGCGCACGTCGCGCCCGGCAGCGAGGTCGTCTATGCGGGCCGCACGCTCCGCGTCGCCGCGGACGGCGCGGTCGCGTTCGGCGTCGGCCGCGACGAGCGCGGGCCGATCGAGGTCCGCGTGCGCGGCGCGGACGGCGCGGTCGACGTCGCGAGGATCGCGGTCGAGCCGCGCGAGTGGCCGGTCGAGCGCGTCGTCGGCGTGCCGCCGACGACCGTCGAGCCGCCGCCGGCGGTCGCCGAGCGCATCCGCCGCGAGCAGGCGCGCGTCGCCGCGGCGCGCGAGCGCGACGACGCGCGCACGGACTTCGAGCGGCGCTTCGCCTGGCCGGTCACCGGACGCATCAGCGGACGCTTCGGCAATCAGCGCGTCTACGTCGTCGCCGGACGTGACGTGCCGAAGTCGCCGCATTCGGGCATGGACATCGCGGTGCCCGAAGGCACGCCGGTCCGCGCGCCGGCGCCGGGCCTCGTCACGTTCGCCGACGCGGACCTGTACCTGACCGGCGGCACGCTGCTGATCGACCACGGCCACGGCGTCAGCTCGAACTTCCTGCACCTCTCGCGCATCGACGTGAAGGTCGGCCAGCACGTCGAGCAGGGCCAGATCGTCGGCGCGGCGGGCCACACCGGCCGCGCGAGCGGACCGCATCTGCACTGGGGCATGAACTGGTTCGACGTGCGCCTCGATCCGCTGCTCGCGCTCGATCCGAGCGACGCGCTGTCCGCGCGCGAACCGTCCGTCGATCTCGACGGACCGACCGCGCTCGGCTATGCGCCGCACGACGACGCCGTCGCGCGCGCGGACGTCGCCGCCGCGCTGAGCGGCGTCGCCGCGTGCGCGAAACGCGCGCGCCTCGCGCTGCGCACGCCGCAGGTCGAACCCGGCCTCGTGACCGTGCGCGAAGCCGGCCAGCGCGACGCCGAGCTCGTGCTGCCCGGCCGCGCCGGCGCGTATCTGTTCTGGCCCGGCAAAAAGCCCGGAGTCGCGGTGCCGGACGACGGCCCCGGGTTCGCCGCGACGCTGCGCGGCGCCGCCGCGCGCTACTACGACGTCGCCGACTGCGACGGCGCCTGATTCGCAGCGGCGCCGCGCGGCCCGCCGCGAGTCAGGCGCGAAAAACGACGGGACGCGCCGCGCAGGCGCGTGAACGTCGCTCCGGTCGCCGACGCGCACCGGGCCGCCAGCGGACGCGCGGCGCTCAAGCGTCGGCCGCGTAGTCGCTCGTGTAACCGCCGGCGACGCCCTTCGTCGCGACCGCGACCGCATCGTGCGGATGCAGGCTCTCGTAGTGCGACGCGCGCAGCCAGAAGTCGGCGAAGCGCTCGTCGGCGTCGAGCGCGCGGCGGATGCGCCGCGCGGCGTCCTCGCAGAACATCAGGTTCTGCCCGTTGGCGAGCGCGAACGCCTGCTCGTCCTCGCGCTTGACCGCGGTCTGCACCGGCGTGCGCAGCGCGTGCTCGACGAGATCCACGAAATCGTCGATCGGAAAGTCGACGCCCGGCGCGAGCCGCACGCGCACCTCGGCGAGGCTGCGCTGGCTGTGCGGCGTCGCGACGATGCCGTCCGGGCTGCCGAGCCAGGCCAGCACCGCGTCGCGTTCGAGCGGCGCGCCGGCGGCGAAGTCGCGCGCGAACTGCTCCTGGATCAGCTGGCGCGCGAGCGCCGCGGAGGCCGGGCACGTGCTCGAGTACTGCACGCGGACGCCGAGCTCGGCGCGGAACTCGGTGCCGTGCAGATGCGCGCCGATCTCGACCGGATACGAGCGCCAGCCGCTGTTCGCGCTCGCGAGCGCCGGCCGCCGCGCGAGCCGGTCGAAGCGCACGCGCAGCAGCGCGCGATCGGACAGGCCCTCGTGCGAGTCGAGGAAGTCGCGCAGCAACCGGCGCAGCGCCGCCGGCGTCAACGCCTCGGCCGACAGATGCCGATCGACGTGCAGGTACAGGCGCGACATGTGGATGCCGCGCACGTCCGGCCGCTTCAGGTTCACGAACGCGGCGACGCGTGCGCCGACGCGTTGCACCGGCTCGTCCGCGCCGGCGACGAGCACCGGCATCTCGATCTCGTCCATGCCGACCCAGTCGAGCGCGCCGGCGAACGCGGTCTGCGCGTCGTTCGCGACGTCGGGCATCGCGCGCTGCGTGTTGTCTCGGCTCGGGTTCATCCACTTCGTCCTGTCGATCGCTGCCGCGCGGCGCGGCCATGCGATCCCAGCTGAGGGCATTCTCGCCGATCCTCAATGCGCGGCGCAGCCGCGGCCGGCGACGCAGCGTTCAATGCGGAGAACGCCGCCCGGCGCGCCAGGCGGCCCAGACCGCGGCGAACGGCAGCCGCGCGGAACCGGCCGACAATGCGGCGAGCGGGTCGGCCGCACCGCCGGCGCGGCGCGCGCGCACGCGGTTCGCGGCCGCCGCCGCAGCGCCGACGACGCCGAGCGGCCGGCCGCGCAGCCGCGCGAGCTCGGCGGCGAGCGCGGCCAGCCATTCGCGCAGCAACGCGGCCTGCGCCGGCGCCGCGCGCGCGAGGTCGCCGCGCGCGAGCCGGTGCCGGGCGAGCAGGTCGAGCGGCACCGGCAGCCGCCCGGCGCGCAGCGTCTGCGCGAGCATCGCGGTCTCGCGCAGCGCGCGCGCTAGCGCCTGCGCGCGCGCCAGCGACGGCGCGTCGGCCGCGCCGAACAGCGTCGACTCGATCTCGGCGAGCGGGCCGTACAGCGCGGCGTAGCCGTCGAGCAACGCGTCGCGGCTCGCGGCCGGTTCCGCGTCGCGCTGCGCGAACGCGCCGCCGATCGCCGCGGCCCAGCGCGCCGGCGCGATCTCGACCACGCGCGGCTGCGCGAGCAGCGCCTGCGTCAGCGGGTGCCGCGCGACGCCGCGGCCGAGGCCGGCGAGCTCCTCGGCCCACCACTGCAGCTTGATCGCGGCCGGCTCGGCATCGCCGAGCGCGAACGCGGCGTGCTCGAGCTCGAAGCCGAGACAGGCCCAGGCCGCCTGCGCGTCGCGCCGGCGCGCGTCGACGAAGCCCAGCGCGAGGCCGAGCTCGGGATGCGCGGCGCTCCACTTCGATTCGAAGCTCGCCAGCGGCGCGGCCGCGTCGGCCATTTCAGCCGAGACCGAGCGCGGCCGGCAGCGCGGCCGGCGTCGCGACGACGAGGTCGGCGCCCCACTCCGCGGGATCGCCGCCGTCGAGGTAGCCCCAGGCCGCGGCGACGGTCAGCGCGCCGGCCGCGCGCCCGGCCTGCACGTCGCGGCGGTCGTCGCCGACGAACGCGGTCGCGCGCGCGTCGACGCCGGCCAGCTCGCACGCGCGCAGCACCGGCGCCGGGTCCGGCTTCTTGACCGCGAGGCTGTCGCCGCTGACGAGCGCCGCGCAGCGGCCGCTCAGGCCGAGCTGCTCGAGCAGCGGCCGCGCGAGCCAGCCGGGCTTGTTCGTGACGATGCCCCAGCGCAGGCCGCGCGCTTCGAAGCCGGCGAGCGCCTCGGCGATGCCGTCGTAGAGCCGCGTCTGCGCGCTGATGCGCACCGCGTACAGATCAAGGAAGCGCGGCAGCCACTGGTCGATCATCGTGTCGTCGGCGCCGGGCAGCCCGCGCCGGAGCATCGCGCGGCCGCCGGCCGAGACGACCTCGCGCACGGCGGCGGCGTCCGGCGGCGGCGCGCCGAGCTCGGCACAGAGCGCCTGCACCGCCGCGATCAGGTCCGGTGCCGAGTCGACGAGCGTGCCGTCGAGGTCGAACAGCACCGCGTGCAGCGGCGGCCTCACGACGTCCGCTCCGGCACCCGGAAGGCGGACCGTGCCGGCCCGCCGAGCGGCGACTCGGTCCGCAGGTCCGCGGCGGTCCGCGTCGCCGACGCGATTCGCGCCGCCGACGCGGTGCCTGGTCTCGACGCCGGCGGCGGCACCGATGCGATGCGCGCGGCCGACGCGGCGCCGGGGCTCTCGATGCCGCGACGGTTCCGTGCGTCGGCTCCGCGAACGCGCGCGCCGATCGTCGCCGCGCGACGCGCATGGCCGCCGTTCCGCCGTCGCGAGCACGAGAAGCGCGGCGACGACGGCGCCGTCGTGCGCACGCCCGGCGCTGCCGCAGCCGTCATGCGCCGGGCTTCGACGCGCAGGCGAGATAGTTCACCGCGACGTTGCGCGTCAACCACGCCGCGCGCGTGAACGGGTTGTACGCGAGCCCGGACAGATCCTCGAGCACGAGGCCGGCCCCGCGCAGCGCCGTGGCGAGCTCGCTCGGCTTCAGGAACTGCGCGTAGTGGTGCGTGCCGCGCGGCAGCAGGCCGAGCACGTGCTCGGCGCCGACGATCGCGGCGCCGAACGCGAGCGGCGTGCGGTTCAGCGTCGACAGGAACAGCCGCCCGCCGGGCTTCAGCAACGTCGCGCACGCACGCACGACCGATGCCGGGTCCGGCACGTGCTCCAGCATCTCCATGCAGGCGACCGCGTCGAACGTGCCGGGCCGCTCCGCGGCGAGCGCCTCGGCGCTGATCTCGCGGTAGTCGACGGCGAGGCCGCTCTCGTAGAGATGCAGGCGCGCGACCTCGAGCACGGCCGGGGCGAGATCGATCGCGGTGACCTCGGCGCCGGCGCGCGCGAGCGCCTCGCTGAGCAGGCCGCCGCCGCAGCCGACGTCGAGCACGCGCGCGCCGGCGAGCGGCACGCGCTCGGCGACGTAGCCGAAGCGCACCGGGTTCAGGTCGTGCAGCGGGCGCGACTCGCCGTCGGGGTCCCACCAGCGCGAGGCGAGGCGGTCGAACTTGGCGGTTTCGGCGGGATTGACGTTGTTCACGACGGCCGGGCGTTCATTGCGGCAGATCCGCGAGTGTCGGCGGATGCGCGAGGCCCGTCCAGCGTTGCGAAGCCACCGCCTCGTCGATCTCGCGTGCCAACGCATCGATCTTGCGCGTGTCGTCGGCGACGCGTCCACCCTGGCAGCCGTAATACAGCACGACGTGCTTGTCCATGCGTGACGAATGCACCGACAGCATCACGGACGGCTGGTCGGTCCACGTGCGTCCGCAGCCGTCCTTCTCGAACTCGTAGGAATTCTGCATCGACGCGAGCACGCGCAACGCCTCGACGATGCGCCGACGGACCTGCGGTTCGATGCGCGAGGTACGTACGCCGAGCTCGCGCGTGTGTTCGCTGCCGATGCAAATGACATGGCCTTCCGCCTCGACGGCGACGGAGTAGACCGGGCAGTCGCCGAAGCATGCGGTGCGTTGCAGCGCGAACGCGGCGTCGTCGCTTTCGGCGCGTTGCTGCGCGACCGAGCAGGCAGCGGCCATCGACGACAGCGCGGCGAGCAGCACGGCGCGCACCGAACCGTCGGCGCGCGCGTTCATGCCGGCGCGCCGATGCGCTCGCGCCAGCGCCGCGCGGTCGTGCGCAGCGCATCGACGTCGAGGTCGGCGAGGCCGCCGTCGCGCAGCTTGCGCGCGCCGGCGATCCAGACGTCGCTGACGAGGTGCCGGCCGGCGGCGTAGACCAGCTGCGAGACGACGTGATACAGCGGCTCAGTCTCGATCGCGTCGAGGCGGACCGCGACGAGATCGGCGCACTTGCCCGGCTCGATCGAGCCGATGCGGCCTTCCCAGCCGAGCGCCTTCGCGCCCCCGAGCGTCGCCGCGCGCAGCGCGCTCGCCGCGTCGAGCGCGGCCGCGTCGGCGGCGACCGCCTTGGCCAGCAGCGCGGCCGTGCGCATCTCGCCGAACATGTCGAGGTCGTTGTTGCTCGCGCAGCCGTCGGTGCCGATCGCGAGGTTGACGCCGGCGCGGCGCAGCTTCTCGGCCGGACAGAATCCCGAGGCGAGCTTCAGGTTCGATTCGGCGCAGTGCACGACGCTGACGCCGGCCTCCGCGCAGGCGGCGATTTCGGCCTCGGTCAGCTGCGTCATGTGCACCGCGATCAGATGGTCGGTGACGAGCCCGAGCGCCTGCATGCGCGCGAACGGCCGCGCGCCGCGTTCGCGCCACGCCTCGTCGACTTCGTGCGCGGTCTCGTGCAGGTGCAGGTGCACCGGCACGTCGAGCTGATCGGCGAGCACGCGGATGCGCTCGAAGCTCTCGTCGGCGACCGTGTACGGCGCGTGCGGTGCGAGGCTCGTGCCGATCAGCGGCTCGCCGCGGAACTCGTCGTGCACGGCGAGTCCCTTCTCGAAGTACTCGTCGCGCGTCTTCGCCCACGCGCTCGGAAACTCGATGATCGGCAAGCCGACCATCGCGCGGAAGCCGAAGCGCCGGTACGTCGCCGCGAGCACGTCCGGGAAGAAATAGTTCTCGTTGCAGCAGGTCGTGCCGCCGCGCAGCATCTCCGCGATCGCGAGCTCGGCGCCGTCGCGCACGAACTCCGCGCCGATGACCTTCGCCTCGGCCGGCCAGATGTGCTGCTCGAGCCATTGCATCAGCGGCAGGTCGTCGGCGAGCCCTCGCATCAGCGTCATCGGATTGTGCGTGTGCGCGTTGACGAGACCCGGTATCAGCGCGTGCGCGTCGAGCGCGACGCGCTCACGCGGCGCGTAGCGCGCGCGCGCGTCGGCGCGCGGCAGCACGGCGACGATGCAGCCACGATCGACCGCGACCGCATGATCCTCGAGCACGACGCCGTGCGGCTCGACCGGGACGAGCCAGCGCGGTTCGATCAACAGGTCGATCGCGAGCGGTTCTGCCATGTCTCGTTCCGGCGCGAGCCGGAGCTCCATTCCTGCACGTTTGCGGCGTCGCCGGCCGCTCGATCGCACTGCTGCCGGCGACCGGCCCGGCGCCGAATTCGTCGCGCGGACCCGTTGCTGCGGCTCGACCCGGAGCGGCGAGCGCGCCGCGGCGCGATCCGCCGCGGACGCGCTGCCGGGTCGATGCACGTTCGCCGCGCCGATCGGTCCGCGCCGCGATCCGGAGCGCGGACTTCGTTCCGGTCACCTGCTCCCCCGGCGAGCGCCGGGAGTCCGCGGCGGACTCCGCCGCGGATCGATCACTTCACGCGCGAGACGTATTCGCCGGTACGCGTGTCGACCTTGATCTTCTCGCCCTGCGCGACGAACAGCGGCACGCGCACGACCGCGCCGGTCTCGAGCTTGGCCGGCTTGCCGCCGCCGCCCGAGGTGTCGCCGCGCACGCCGGGATCGGTCTCGACGATCTCGAGCTCGACGAAGATCGGCGGCGTCACGGTCAGCGGCGCGCCGTTCCAGAGCGTGACGATGCAGGTCTCGTTGCCCTTCAGCCACTGCGCGGCGTCGGCCACGGCGCTCTTGTCGGCGGCGAGCTGCTCGTGCGTCGTCGGGTCCATGAAGTGCCAGAACTCGCCGTCGCTGTAGAGGTACTCGAGGTCGGTGTCGACGACGTCGGCGGCCTCGACCGAGTCGGTCGACTTCATCGTCAGCTCGACGGTGCGCCCGGTCTTCAGGTTGCGGTACTTCACGCGCGTGAACGCCTGGCCCTTGCCCGGCTTGATGTACTCGGTGTCGACGATCGTGCACGGATAGCCGTCCACGATGATCTTCATGCCGTTCTTGACGTCGTTCATGCCGTAGCTGGCCATGACTTGCTCCTGGAGAATGGGAAATCCGGCCTCGCCCGGCCGGCTGCCGCGAACGGGCCCGCGCCCGCCTGCGGCGCGCCGCCGCGAGCGGCTAGAATGGAAGACCGTCTCAACCTCGCCGGCGACCCCGGCGCAAGCCGCGCATGATAACCGCAATGCCTTCGGCCGCGCAGCCGCACCGCTGGCAGCAGCTCTGGCGCGACGCCGTGACCGACGCGCGCGAGCTGCTGCGGCTGCTCGA
>DASWOS010000464.1:0-3906 GCA_036398645.1 Dokdonella sp.
TCCGGCCAGGCGAGGCTGTACGCGAGCTGGTCCGCAATCCAGCCGGCGCGATTGACGAGCAGCGCCGCGACGACCGGTTCGCCACGGTCGCGGCGCAGGGCACGGACGATCGCGTCGAGGCCGTCCGTCGCGAGCTGCTGCTGCCGCCGACGCCCCTCGGCGGCCACGGCTTCGGCTTCGGTTGCGCCACCGCCGCCGTGCGCGATCTGCGCGGCGATGCGATACGGTTCGAGCGCGAGCCGGTCGCCGTCGGCGGCCGTCGCGAGGAACGTCGACGCGACCACGCGCGGCGCGTGCGCGTCGATCGCGACGCCGACGACGACGCTGCCGCCGCGGACGACGCGAAAGCCGAGCCCGATCGGGTCGCGGCGCCGTCGCGGGCCGTCGTCATCGCCGGGTCGCGCGCGTGCGCGTCGCCGGAACGCCGCATCACCGGTACGCCGCTTCGCCGCGAGCTCGCGGCGGAATTAATTACCGCGGCGCCGCGTCGCCGCGTCGGCGACCGACGCCGCGAGCCAGGCATCCGTCTCGCCGCCGGCCGATGCACGAACGCGCCGGCGCGACGACGCCGTTCACGCGCGCGCGAGCCGGCTGTGGCGGATGCCCCAGCCGAAGTAGATCGCGAGCCCGATCGCGACCCAGATCAGGAACACGGCCCAGGTGATCGCGGCGAGTTCGGACAACAGCCAGATCGAAAACGCGATGCCGACCAGCGGCACGAGCGGCACCCACGGCGTGCGGAACGTTCGCGGCAGCTCGGGCTTGCGCACGCGCAGCACGATGATCGACGTGCAGATCACGATGAACGCGGACAGCACGCCGATGTTGACGAGCCGCGCGACTTCGCCGATCGGCAGCAGGCCGGCGACGAGCGCGGTGAACGCGCCGAGCGCGACGGTCGGCCGGTACGGCGTGCCGTAGCGCGGATGCACCTTCGCGAACCAGGACGGCAGCAGGCCGTCGCGCGACAGCGCGAACCAGATCCGCGCGGCGCCGAGCATGAACGCGAACAGCACGCTCGCGATGCCGACGACGGCCGAGAACGCGATCGCCGCGGCGATCCACGGCAGGCCGAGCCGCGTGAACGCGTCGGCGACCGGCGCGTCGGTGTTCAGCGTCGTGTAGTGCGCGATGCCGGTCAGCACGAGCGAGACCGCAAGGTACAGCACCATCGACACGCCGAGCGAGAGCAGCACCGCGCGCGGCAGGTCGCGCTGCGGGTCCTTCGATTCCTCGGCCGCGGTCGTCAGCGTGTCGTAGCCGAACACCGCGAAGAACACGACCGCGGCCGCGGTCGCGACGCCCTTGAAGCCGAAGTGGCCGACGCCGTCGGCATCGACGAGGCGCGGCGGAATGAACGGCTGCCAATTCGCCGGGTTCACGAAGAACGCGCCGACGCCGATCACGAGCACGACCGCGACGACCTTGATCGCGACGATCAGCGTGTTGAAGCGCGCGCCCCATTCGGTGCGCATGACCAGGAGCGCGGCGACCGCGAGCGTGATCGCGGCCGCGACGACGTTGAACACGCGGCCGTCGCCGGTGCCGATCGCGCCCTGCGCCCAGACCGGCAGCGGCAGCCCGGCCGCGGCGAGCAGCGACTGCACGTAGCCGGACCAGCCGATCGCGACGACGGCGACGATCAGCGCGTACTCGAGCAGCAGGTCCCAGCCGATCAGCCAGGCGGCGAGCTCGCCGAGCACCGCGTAGCCGTACGTGTACGCGCTGCCGGTGACCGGGATCAGACCGGCGAACTCCGCGTAGCAGAGCGCCGCGGCCGCGCTCGCGACGCCGGCGATCAGGAACGCGAGCGCGACGGCCGGTCCCGCGTTCGTCGCGGCCTGCTGGCCGGCGAGCACGAAGATGCCGACGCCGATGATGCCGCCGATGCCGATCGCGGTCAGCTGCCAGACGCCGAGCACGCGGCGGAAATCGCGGCGCGAGCCGAGCTCGGACTGGAGCTGCTCGATCGACTTGTGGCGCGTCAGCTGCGCGATCAGGCTCATGCGGCGCTCCCTGGACGGACGCACGGATCATAGCGGCTGCGCGCGCGGCGCCGCACGGCGGTGCAGCAGCGCGGGCCGGCGGCGGCGTTCGCGGCCGTGCAAGCGGCGGTGCCGCGCGCGGAACGGCCGCGTCGCGATCGGCAGCGGCCGCGGAAACGCGCACCGGACCGGACGCGCGCGGCGCGCGGTCACCGGTCCGTCGCGCTCGTGCGGCGCGTCACCTCCAATCACGGCGAACGACGGCGCCGCAGCCGCCGCGCCGAATGGATCGCGCGCCGCGGCCGCGTGCACGGGCCTCGCGGCGGCCCGCCGCTACGGCTTCGGCGCGACTTCGAACACGACGCGCGCCGGGCGATCCGGCGTGCTGCCGTCGACGCTCGCGACCTTCAGGCTCGCGCGCGGCAGCGCGAGCGTGCGACCGGGGCTCAGCGTCTCGCGCCGGATCCGCTCCGGTGGCGTGTCCTTGCGTGCGAACGCGGCCGGCCGCCATTCGATCTCGGCCGACCGCGGCGCGCGCTCGTCCGGCGCGAAGCTCAGCACCGCGAGGTCGATCGCGTCGTCGATCGACGGGCCGCCGATGCGCAGCATGCCGTCCGCGGTCGCGATGACCGCGCCGCGCACGGCCGCCTCGCGCGGCTCGCGCTCGACGTCGACGCGTCCCTTATTGTCGTGCACGCCGGGCGGCACGACGCGGAGCACGCGATGCCCGCCGTCGGCGAGCGGAAGCAGCGCGCCTTCGCGGAGGCGCAGCGTCGTCTCGGTGAATACGCCGGCGATGGTCTGCGCGACGACGACGGTCGCGGTCGCGACGGCCGGCGCGCCCGCGAACGCCGGCGCGGCGACCGCGACGGCCTTGACGCCGATGCGCGCCGCGCCGAGCAGGCCGACCGTGCCCTGGCTGATCTCGAGGTCCGCGGAAGCGTTGGCGGGATGATCGGTCATGATGTCGTCGCGAGCCGGCGCCTGTGCACCGACGCTAGCCGAAACCAGGACCCCGAGCAAACACGAGAGCCGCGCGGCGCCTCTGTGCGCCGGCGCGCGTCGCCGCGACGCGCACGCGCGCGGACCGACAGCGGACACGGAGCGCGCTTCCTCGAACCGTTACGGGTCGCCGATCTGCACGCCGTTGATCGAGCCGTCGTGGGCGAGCTCGTCGAGCGGAATCTTCTGCGGCTGGTCGAAGCCCCACGGATTGCGCAGCTCGGCGAACTCCTTGCCGTTCACGGTCACGACGCCGGTGACCGTGTACGCGTGGCCGCCGATCAGCTGGTGCGGGTTCGTGTCGTAGCTGCCCTGGCCGCCGTCGCTCTCCGGCGTGCTGACGGTCACGATCTTGCCGTCCTTCAGCGCCTGCTCGATCTTGCCGGCGCCGTCGGCCGCCGAGTAATTGTCGGCGCCGTGGCCGGTGATCCCTTCCATCGCCTGGTCGGGATAGCCGCCGTTGCCGATCTTGTCGTAGCCGCCGTGCGCCTTCGCGTACGCGGCCTCGATGACCTCCGGCCACTTCGGCGCGCCGGCCTGCGGATTCGGTCCGTCGCTCGCGTTGACCGCGTTGCTCGGCAGATCGCGGTCGCTGACGGTGACGGTGACGTCGTGATAGCGGTCGCCGAACAGGCCCCAGACGTTCGTCAGGCCGTTGTCCTTCTGGTGCGGGAACGTGACCGTGAACGTGCCGTTCCCGTTGTCGTGGATCATGTTCTTGATCTCGTCGGGGTGCTTCTGCGCCAGCGACGAGAGGGGTGCGAGCAGGTAGCAGTCGCCGTATCCGTTCTGATGGATGTCGTCGACGCTCGGCTGGCAGCTCTGGTTCGTGAAGTCCGGCTTGCAGTCCGGCGTGTTGTAGAGCGAGCGGCTCGGCGCGGACGGATCGGGTCCGACCTTGCTCGTGTCGTACGGCGGT
>DASWOS010000465.1:0-3107 GCA_036398645.1 Dokdonella sp.
GCAAGCGCCGCAACAGGCTCTGCATCGTCGCGACGAGCACGTCGACCTCGACCGGCTTCGCGAGCCACGCGTCGACGCTCTCGCTCAGGCCCTCGACCTGCTCCGCGCGCGTGCCGCGCCCGGTCAGCACGACGATCGCGATCGGCGAGATCGCGTGCAGCCGGCGCGCGACGTCGAGCCCGCTCTCGTTCTCGAGGCGCAGGTCGAGCACGAGCAGCTCGAACGCGACGACTTCCATGCGCCGGTACAGCTCGGCCGACGCGCCGAAGCCTTCGACGTCGAAGCCGACCGCGCCGAGCTGAGGCACGAGGATGTCTTCGCGCAGCGCGACGTCGTCCTCGAGAATGGCCACTCTGGCGCGCATGCGCGGTTTTCGCTCCCCCGTTTCGTTCTCCGCGCCGGGACCGGCCGCGACGTTCCCGCGCGCCGACGTCGACGCGGACGGCGGCCGGTCGACGCTGCGGACGTTCGGGCGCGATCCGTGCGCGGCGAAGTGTCGTTCGCGAGCGCGCGGCGGAGCAAGGACTCGGATGTGGAATTTACGAGATTTTATAGATCGTTCGATGCGATATTCGTGCGCCGGGCGGATTGCGTCGCGATTCGTGCACGCATGCGACGGCGCCCGCGCTCGGCGCGGCGTGCCGGCTCAGGCCGCGTCGGCCGACGTCGACGCCGCGACCGCGGCGTGCGCATCGGCGAGCGGCAGCCGCATGCGGAACGTCGCGCCCTGGCCCGGCGCGCTACGCACGCCGAGCTCGCCGCCGACGTCGCGCACGAGGTCCGCGGCGACCGCGAGACCGAGCCCGGTGCCCTGCCCGCTCGGCTTCGTCGTGAAGAACGGCTCGAAGATTCGCTGCTGCACGTCCGGCGTCATGCCGCAGCCGTTGTCGACGAACTCGATGTCGACGCGCGCGTCGGCCGCGGCGCGCATGCGGACGTGGAACCATCCGCCGTCCGGCATCGCCTGGTTCGCGTTCGCCGCGAGGTTCAGCACGACGAGCGTGAACTGCGCGCGGTCGAACGCGATCGGCGCCGGCGCCCCGCCGGCGTCGACGATGACCTTGACCTCGCCGTCGAACAGCTGCAGCAGCATCGGACGCAGCTCGCGCAGCGCATCGCCGGCGTCGAACACCTCGACGTGACTCGCCTCGCGGCGGCTGAAGCTCAGCAGCGTCTGCGCGACCGCGGCGGCCCGCCTCGCCGCGGACTCCATGCCGGCCAGCGCCTGGCGCAGCTCGGCCACGTCGCCGGCTTGGCGGCCGCGCTGCGCGTAGCCGAGCATCAGGCTCAACAGATGATTGAAGTCGTGCGCGACGCCGCCGGCGAGGCGGCCGACCGCCTCGACCTTCTGCGCGTGCACGAGCTGGTCGCGCACGCGCTCGCGCTCGGCGACCTCCTCGCGCAGGCGCTCGTTCAGGCGCGCGAGGTCGTCGCCGCGGCGCATCGCGTCGCGCAGGCTCTCGCGCAGCGCGGTCACGCTGCGGTCGACCGCGACCGCGATCAGCAGCAGGATCACCGCGGAGATCAGCATGCTGACGAGCTGGTCCGGCCACGGCTCGTGCGGCGCGTTCGCGCGCGTCGAATGCAGGTCGACGAGCACGCCGATGCCGAACGCGAGCAGATGCACGCCGTACATCCACCACAGCGCCCAGCGGCCGACGACGAGGCCGGCGACGACGATCCAGACGACCTGCACCGGCTGCTCGTAGGCCTGCGCGTCGAAGCCGCTCTGCGCGTACGAGGCGATCACGAGCACCGATACGACCAAGAGCAACTGGCGCGTCGCCCAGCGAAAGCGCCCGCGGCGGATCAGCACGAGGCTGAAGATCGCGACCGCGCTCAGCGACGCGCTCATCAGCAGGCTCGCGGTCTCCTGCGGGCGCCACGGCGCCGCGCTCGCGAAGATGCGGAACAGCCACATCGCCGGCGGCACGAAGCCGAGCAGGATCAGCACGATCTGCAGCATCGGCGCGTTGCGGCGGTCGACCGCGTCGTCGATCGGCACGCGCGACAGCCAGGCCGCGCAGGCGCGCCACGGCCACGCGAGCGCGCCGGCCGGGAAGAGTCGTCGCACGTTGTTCATCCGGATGTCGATTCCCCTGCGATCGTTCCGGGGCGCGCGCGGGCGGCGCATCGCGACGGCGGCCGAGGCCGCGGCGCCTTCCCCGGACCCGCGATTAGACTACAGACCGTCGCGTTTGTTGAGCCGTGCGGCCGCGGCGCACGCGACCGGACACCCTGCGGGCGACGTTCGCGGGCGTGCCGCGGCGCGTGCGTGCGGCGTGCCACTCGGCGTGCGGCCGATGCGCGGCCGGGCGGCTAAAAAAATCCGCGCGCGCCCGCCGCCGCGCGACGCGTCGGCTGCGGCCCGCGCCGAAATCCGTTCGCACCGATCGCGCGCGCGGCTCTAGTATCGTCGCCGGTCACGACGGCGGCTGCGGAACGGGCATGCGAAAGACGATCACGAACGTCATGGATCTGCGCGCGCTGGCCAGGCGCCGCGTGCCGCGCGCGTTCTTCGAGTACGGCGACCGCGGCTCCTACGACGAGATCACGCTGCGCGACAACCGTGCCGCGCTCGAGGCGATCCGGCTGCGCCAGCGCGTGATGATCGACGTCGACCGCCGCTCGCTGGCGACGACGATCGTCGGCCAGCCGGTGTCGATGCCGCTCGCGCTCGCGCCGACCGGGCTGACCGGGCTCACGCGCGGCAGCGGCGAGATCCTCGCCGCGCGAGCGGCCGCCGCGGCCGGCATCCCGTTCTGCCTCAGCACGATGTCGATCTGCTCGATCGAGCAGGTGCGCGCGGCGGTGCCGGCGCCGTTCTGGTTCCAGATCTACGTCATGCGCGACCGCGGCTTCGCGCGTTCGCTGATCCGGCGCGCGCGCGACGCCGGCTGCAGCGCGCTGATGTTGACCGTCGACCTGCAGATCCAGGGGCAACGTCACCGCGAGATCAAGAACGGCATGAGCGTGCCGCCGCGGCTGACGCTCGCGAACGTGTTCGACCTGCTCGGCAAGCCGGCCTGGATCTGGCGCGTGCTGACCGCGCCGAGCCGCTCGTTCGGCAACCTCGACGGCCGCATCGCCGGCGCCGACGGCCTGAC
>DASWOS010000466.1:0-5637 GCA_036398645.1 Dokdonella sp.
GCGTATCTGAAGGACTGGCTGCGTCAGCGCATCGAATGGCTCGACGCGAACCTGTAGCGCGCGGCCGGCGGCACGTCGTCTAGCTGCCGCCGGCCGGCCGCGCGTAGGACCATTCGACCTCGCGTACGCCGTCGACGCGGCGCAGCGCCTCGGCGACCTCGGCGAGCTTCGACACGGCGACGCCGGTCACGCACTTCACGACGACGACGTCGTGCTCGGGTTCGCGCTTCAGCACGAGGCGGCGGATCGGCAGCTCGAACGCGCGCAGCGCCGACTCGATCGCGGCCAGCGTCGCGCCGGCGCCGATCGCGACCCTCAGCGTGTCGACGCGCGCCCGGCGCGCGAGGAAGCGGCGCTCGATCGGCTTCAGCACGGCGAGGATGACCCAGAGCAGCGCCGTCGTGATGAATGCCGCGGCGAACAAGCCGCTGCCGGCGGCGAGCCCGATCGAAGCGACCGCCCACAGGCCGGCCGCGGTGGTCAGGCCGCGGATCACGCGCTCGCGCTCGAGGAACAGGATCGTGCCGGCGCCGAGGAAGCCGACGCCGCTGACGACCTGCGCGGCGATGCGCGACGGATCGAGCACGACGTGCGGGACGTTCAGCACGTCCTGGAAGCCGAACGCGGACACGATGATCGCGAGCGCCGCGCCGACGCAGACCAGCATGTGCGTGCGCAGCCCGGCCGTCCATTCGAGCCGGCCGCGGTTGTAGCCGATGATCGCGCCGAGCAAGGCGGCGACGAGCAGGCGCAGCGCGATTTCTTGAGTCGGGATCATGACGGCCCTCGAGGCGAATCGTCCATGCCCGATGGTCGGTCCGATCGTGGCCGAGCTCGACCTCGCGTCGTGAGCGCGGACGTCGCCGCGGCGCGCGCGTCCGCGTCGTCCGCCCGTCCGCGCGCCGCGGCGACGCGTGCGCGCAATTCCGCGACGAAGCCCTCGCGGTCGCGCGGCGAGACGAGCTGGCTCGCGGCGCCGAACGTGATGCGGACGCGCCGCAGCGACAACGCCGGCGCCGCGGTCGGGTCCCGGCACGGCTCGATCGCGACGACGTCGCGATAGGCGATGCGCCGACGCAGCAGCCATCCGGCGCGGACCGACAGCGCGTCGCGACCGAGCACGTACGTGCACGGCAACACGAACGCCGCGACCGGCAGCGCGACGAACGTCGCGCCCGCCAGCGCGACACCGAGGCCGACGCGGGTCGGCTGCAGGAACACGAGTGCGAGGGGTGTCGCGATCGCGCCGGCGAGCACGAGCACGAGCCAGGCGTCGATCTTCGACGGATAGCGCCTCTCGTCCATCGCAGCCTCGGCGTCGCGGCGCCGGCGCGCCGCCTCAGCCGGTATTCTGCAGCGCCTGCGCGACGCCGTGCACGCACGAGGCGAGCGCGGCGAACAGCGGGTCGTCGTCGCGGCTGCCGGCGGCGCGCCAGCGCGCGAGCAGGTCGGCCTGGATCAGGCTGATCGGATCGGTGTACGGATTGCGCAGCTCGATCGACTGCGCGAGCCGCGCGTCGCCCTCGAGCAGGCGCGCCGCGCCGCGCAGGCGCAGCACCCACTCGACCGTGCGCGCGTGCTCCGCGGCGAGCCGCGGAAAGAACTCCGCGTGCAGCGGCGACAGCCGCGAGAAGCGATCGGCGATGCCGAGGTCGCTCTTCGCGAGCACCATCTCGAGATCCTCGATCAGCGCGCGGAAGAACGCCCAGTCGCGCGCCATCTCGCGCAGCGTCGCTTCCTCGCCGCGCGCCGCGGCGGCCGCGAGCGCGCTGCCGACGCCGTACCAGCCGGGCAGGCCGGAGCGGCACTGCGTCCAGGCGAACACCCACGGAATCGCGCGCAGGCTCGCAATGCCGCCGCTGCCGACGCCGCGGCGCGACGGCCGCGAGCCGAGCGTCAGCCGCTCGATCACGTCGATCGGCGTCGCCGTGCGGAAGTACTCGACGAAGCCCGGCGTGCCGACGGTCAGCGCGCGGTAGGCCGACTCGCCGTCCGCCGCGAGCCGCGTCATCGCCTCGCGCCAGCGCGCCTCGCGCGTCTCCGGCGCGCGCGGCCGCAACGTCGCCAGCAGCACCGCGCTCGCGGCCTGCTCGAGGCTGCGCAGCGCGAGCGCGCGCAGGCCGTACTTCTGGTGGATGACCTCGCCCTGCTCGGTCACGCGAAGGCGCCCATCGACGGCGCCGCGCGGCGCGGCCATGACCGCGCGCGTCGTCTTGCCGCCGCCGCGGCTGACCGTGCCGCCGCGGCCGTGAAAGAACACGAGCTCGACGCCGGCCGTGCGCGCGACCTCGAGCAGCTCCACCTGGGCACGCTGCAGCGCCCAGCGCGAGGCGAGGATGCCGCCGTCCTTCGCGCTGTCGGAGTAGCCGAGCATGATCGTCTGGCGACCGCCGCGCGCGTCGAGGTGCGCGCGATAGACCGGATCGGCGAGCAGCGCCGCGAGCGTCGTCGCCGCGGCGCGCAGGTCCGCGATCGTCTCGAACAGCGGCGCGACGTCGAGCGGCACCGTGCCGATGCCTTCGACGAGACCGCCGGCGCGCGCGAGCGCGAGCACCGCGAGCACGTCGGCGGCGCTGCCGGCCATGCTGATGACGTAGACGCCGAGCGCGGCGTCGCCGTAGCGGCGCCGCGCGTCGGCGAGCGCGGCGAACACGGCGACCGTCGCCGCGAGGATCGATCCGCTCGCGCGCGGCAGCGCGCGCTCGCCGCTCGCGTACGGCGCGAGCGTGCGCGCGCGCGCGCCGGCGTCGTCGCCGAGTGGACCGAGCGCGTCGGCGAGCGCTTCGGCGTGCACGCGCGCGTCCTGGCGCACGTCGAGCCGCGCGAGGTGGAAGCCGAACGCGTCGATGCGCCGCTGCAGGCGGCGCACCGCGAACCAGCCGGCGTGAAGGCCGCCGTTCGCGCGCAGGCTCGTCGCGATCAGGCCGACGTCCGCGGCGAACTCGGCCGCCTCGCGATAGCCTTCCGGCGCGTCGCGGCCGGTCGCCGCGAGCCGCGCGGAGATCAGTCTGAGCAGCGAGCGGTACGGCATGTTCGCGTGGCGCGGGCGGATGTGCGCCGCCGCGTCGGGCAGCACCGCGCGGTAGTCGGCGAGCCGCGCGAGCACGCCGCGCTCGACGCCGACGCGGTCGAGCGTCTGGCTGAGCAGCCGCGCGAGCTCGTCGCACTCGTGCCGGTAGCGCGCGAGCACGCTGCGGCGCTGCGCGCGCAGCGTCGCCGCGATCGTGTCCGCGTTCACGTTCGGGTTGCCGTCCATGTCGCCGCCGACCCACGACGCGAAGCGCACGATGCGCGGCAGCGCGGGCCGCGCGCCGTAGACCGCGTCGATCGCGTCCTCGAGCACCTCGTAGAACACCGGCAGCACGCGATAGAGCGGATCGGACAGATAGAAGCCGACGTGGTCGAGCTCGTCCTGCACGCTCGGCCGCTGCATCGCGACGTCGGCGGTCTGCCAGCTCGTCGTCAGCGCCGTGCGCAGCCGCGCCCAGTCCGCGGCGCGCTCGCCGGGCGTGCGCGGTCCGCCGAAGTCCGCGATCAGCGCGCGCGCGATGTCCTGCTCCTTCTCGAGCACCGCGCGCCGCGACGCCTCGGTCGGATGCGCGGTGAACACCGGCTCGACGTCGAGCCGCGCGAGCGCGCGGCTCAGCTCGTCGAGGCCGACGCCGGCGTTCTCGAGCCGCCGCAGCACGTCGTGCAGGCCGTCCGGCTGCGGCGCCGCGCCGGCGATCTGGTACTCGCGGCGGCGCCGGATCCGGTGCACGCGCTCGGCGATGTTGACGACCTGGAAGTACGTCGCGAATGCGCGGCTCAGCGTGTCGGCGCGCGCCGCGTCGAGTCCGTCGAGCTGCGCCGCGAGCGCGTCGATCGGCGCCTCGCTCTCGCGGCGCCGGATCGCCGTGATGCGCGCGGCTTCGACCGCATCGAACAGCGCGTCGCCCTTCTGCTCGACCAGCAGCTCGCCGACCAGGCGGCCGAGCCGGCCGACGTCGTCGCGCAACGCGCGGTCGCTCGCGCCGAACTCGACGTCGCGCAGCTTGCTCATGCCGTCCTCGCCAAGAATGTGCGGTCGCAGCATAGCAGTCGCCGCAGCCGCCGATGCCGCGTCGGCGGGCGACGTGCGGCGCCGCGGCGCACCGCGCGCGCGAGCGAGCGCGACGGCGACGCGGACGCGCGCGTCCGCGTGCACCCACGGCTCGCCGCGTTCGCCGCGCGGTCCGCGTGCGGCGGACGCGCCCGCTCAACGGCGCCGGCTGCCGCGCAGGCGCTCGATCGGGAAGCTCGCGACGTCGGCGCCGCGCTCGCGGCGCGGCTGTCCCGGTTCCGGCGCGATCGCCTGCGCGTAGATGACCTCGTAGGTCGCCGGCAGCGCGCCGTCGCGGCGGAACGCCTCGTACGCGTCGATCGCGCGCGCGAGCTGCGCCTTGCCGGTCAGCGAGCGCCGGCGCCGCGCGTCCGCGTTCGTCGCGCCGATCGCGCGCAGGTCGCGCATCAGCGCGAGCACGCTCGCGTAGGTCAGCGTGAAGTCCTCGCGTTCGAGCACCGGATCGCGGAAGCCGCCGGCGATCAGCGCGTCGCCGAGCTCGTGCATGTCGACGAAGCGGCCGACGTGCGGCGCGGCATCGGCCGCGGCGAACGCGGCGCGCAGCTCCTTCAGCGTGTCCGGCCCGAACGTGCTGAACAGCAGCTGCCCGCCGGGGCGCAGCACGCGGCGGAACTCGGCGAGCGCGAGGCCGGGGTCGTCGCACCATTGCAGGCAGAGGTTCGAGTGCACGAGGTCGACGCTCGCATCGGCGAGCGGCAGCGCCTGCGCGTCGGCGCACACGCGCGCGAACGCGTCCGCACCGTGGCGGCGCGCGCCCTCGCGCAGCATCGGCTGCGCGAGGTCGAGCGCGACGACGAGCGCGTCCGCGTAGCGCGCGCGCAGCGCGGCGGCGCCGCCGCCGGGGCCGCTGCCGACGTCGAGTACGCACGCCGGCACGCGCGGCACCGCGTCGAGATGATCGCGCAGCCGCGTGCCGACCTCGGCTTGCAGCACCGCATGCGCCTCGTAGGTCGCCGCCGCGCGCGCGAACGCGCGCCGGATCTGCGTCGCGTCGAGTCCGGCGCTCACGCCGGCAGCTCCGCGGCGAAGCCGGCGATCGCGCGCGCGACGCCGTCCGCGTCGCCGACGAACGGCGCGTGGCCGGTGTTCAGCTCGACGCAGCGCGCGTGCGGCGCGAGCGCTGCCGCGGCGCGCATCGCCGCCGGCGCGACGAGACGGTCGCGGCGTCCGGCGATCCACAGGCTCGGCATCGACAGCCGCGGCAGCGCGTCGCGGAGGTCCGTCGTCTCGAGCGCACGCAGGCCGTCGGCGAGCGCGCGCGGCGACGGCTCGCCGCGCGCGAACGCGATGCGCTTCAGCTCGCGCAGCTCGGCCTGCGCGTTCGGCGCACCGAGCGTCTCGAGCGCGAGGAAGCGCTCGATCGCGTCGCGATAGCGCGCGGCGAGCGCCGCCGCGAATTCGGCGAACACCGCGTGCGGCACGCCGTGCGGCCAGTCCGGCGCGGCGACGAAGCGCGGGCTCGACGCGATCAGCACGAGCCCGCGCACCGCGGCCGGCGTGGCGAGCGCCGCCTCGAGCGCGACCAGGCCGCCGAG
>DASWOS010000467.1:0-12519 GCA_036398645.1 Dokdonella sp.
ACGAGCAGCCGCGGGGCGGCAATGGCTGAGCGCGGGCGTGAACGAATCGCGCCGCGCCGGCTGTGCGCGGCGCTGCTGCGTGCCGCGCTCGCACTCGGCGCGGCCGTGCCGGCGTCGACGGTCGTCGCGACGCCGCCGCCGGCCGGCGCCGCCGCGGACGCCGCTTCGGCGCCGGCCGCATGGGACGCGCTGGACGCCGAGCAGCGGCGGATCCTCGCGCCGCTCGGCGAGCAATGGGCGCGGCTGACGCCGGCGGAGCGCCGGCACGCGCTGCGCTTCGTCGCGCGCTGGCGCGCGGCGCCGCCGGAGCGGCGCGCGGCACTGGAGCAGCGCCTCACGCAGTGGGCGGCGATGACGCCGCCGGAGCGGCGCGCGCTCGCCGAGCGGTACCGCCGCTTCCGTGCGCTGCCGCCGGACCAGCAGCAGGAGCTGCGCGACGCGTTCCGGCGCTTTCGCGATCTGCCGCCGGAGCGGCGCGCCGAGCTGCGCGAACGCTTCCTGCAGATGACGCCGGACGAACGCGCCGCGTTCGTCGCCGACGCCGCGGCGCAGCGCCAGCTCGATTGGCAGCGGTTCGTCGCCGATGCGCCGGCGGCGCAGCAGCCGGCCGTGCGCGAGATGTGGCTGTCGTTGACCGGCGCCGAGCGCCGTGCGCTGCGCCGCTACCTGCGGCCGCTCGGTACGGACGAGCGTGACGCGCTGCGCGAGCGGCTGCTCGCGATGACGCCGGCCGCGCGCAGCGACTACATCGCGCACCTGCCGGTCGCGGCCGGCGCGGACGCGGCGCGCTAGCCGGTGCTCGAGAAAAGGGCCGTCGCGCCCTTTCCCCGACTCGCACGGCCGCGGCGAGGCCGCGCCGCCGTTCCTCGAGTCAACGGCTCGTGCCGTCGCTCCGCGACCGATCCGTCCGCGGATCGCTTCCGCAGGCGGTTTCTCGACGGCGCCGGCGCGGTGCGGTCGCGTCAGGTGATCGCGAGGCTCGCGATCGCGGCGCCGGCCACGCCGAACGACAGGATGATCACGTAGCAGAAGCCGACGACGGCGTATTTCAGCGTCGTCATGATCCATCCCTGCCGATAGACGCGCTTCTGCATCAGGAACAGGTACACCGGCAGCCAGATCCAGATCGCGCTGTGCACGAGGCTCAGCAGCGGCCTCAAAGCGGGAAGATCCGCGCTCGCCCAGTCGCGCAGCATGTCGACGACCACGAGCAGCAGCAGCGACAGGAAGATGAACGCGTGGCTGTGCAGCGCGACCATCAGGTGCTCCATGTAGAGCCGGCGCTTGAACAGATAGACGACCTTCAGCAGCACCGCGAACAGCGGCATCAGCACGAACAGCGTCTGCGGCAGCACCGAGAACACGCCGGCGACGAAATGGCGCGGGTCCTTCTTCGCGGCGTCGACGTTCTCCTTCGCGTGCACGGCCATTTCGTTGAGCTTCGCGTTCGCGAACGCGGGCAGCCAGCCGATCGCGATCGGGTGCGCGAACGGATTCCACGGGATGTCGTCGAATTTCAGCGCGTCCGTGTCCGCATCCGCGTCGTCGTCCGCAGCCGGTGACGGCGCGCCGTCCGCCGACGCGTCGCGCGCCGCCGCGAGCTTCGCCCGCCGCCGCTCGGCGGCGCGGCGCACGTCGGCTTCGGCCTTGTCGAGCTTCCTCGTCGCGGAGGCCGACAAGCCGGTCGCGCTTCGTGCCGTGGCGATGCCGTCGAGCGCCTGCTGCATCCGCTGCTGCACCTCGGCCTCGCTGCGCGCATCCTCGATGCCGGCGGTGCGCCCGGCGCCGACGAGCGCGAAATTCGTCCCGCCGATGTAAATCTGGATCGCGAAGAACGCGATGACGCAGAGGAAGAAGAACAGACGGAACGGCGTCACGTAGCGCGTGCGCCGGCCGGCGAAGTACTCGTTGGTCAGGAAGCCGGGGCGCAGGTACAGCGGCAGGATGCTGTGGAAGATGCGCGAGTCGACGTTGAAGATCGTGTCGGCGGCGTCGGAGAGCACGCTCGCGAGATGGCGGATCATGCCGCGCTCGGGCTGGCCGCACGCGTAGCAGTACGGGCCGTACAGCGGCGCGCCGCAGTTTGCGCAGAGCTTCGTCGTCGCCGGCGGCACGGCGGCCTCCGGCTCGATGACCCGACCGTCGACTTCGCTGCTCATCGGTCTTGCGTCTCCGCGCGGAGGCAGAGGCGCTCGGCTAGAATGCCGCGCCCAGACTGCCCGGAACGTCGTCATTCTACATAGCCGATGGCCGCATCTCGCGCGCGAGCTCCGCGCGACGCTGCGCCTCGCGATTCCGCTCGTGTTCGGCCAGCTCGCCGCGATCGGCATGAACGTCGTCGACGTCGTGCTGGCCGGCCACTTCGACGCGCACACGCTCGGCGCGGTCGCGGTCGGCGCCAGCGTCTGGACGCTCGCGGTCGTCGCCGCGATCGGCGTCATGATGGCGTTGCCGCCGTCGGTCGCGCAGCTGCACGGCGCCGGCCGCGCCGACGCGATCGGTGCGCTATTCCGGCAGGCGCTCTGGCTCGCGCTCGCGCTCGGCCTCGCGCTCGGCGCCGCCGTCCATGCGCTCGGTCCGCGGCTCGTCGCGCGCATCGGCATCGATGCGGCGCTGGTGCCCGACGTCGGCCGCTTCCTGCGCGCGATCGCGTTCGGCGCGCCGGCGCTGACCGCGTTCTTCGCGCTGCGCGGCCTCAGCGAAGGCGTCGGCCGTGCGCGGCCGACGCTGTACTTCAGCCTGCTCGGCCTCGCATCGCTCGCGCCGATCGGCTACGCGCTGGTCTACGGCCGCTTCGGCCTGCCGCGGCTCGGCGCGCAGGGCAGCGGCATCGCGACCGCGTGCGCGCTCTGGATCCAGGCCCTCGCGTTCGCGTCCTACGTCGCGTCGCGTCGCCACTACCGCGCGCTGCGCCCGTTCGCGGGCTTCGAGCGCCCGGCGCCGGCCGCGATCGGCGAGCTGCTGCGCGTCGGCGTGCCGATGGGCGTGACCGTGCTCATGGAGGCGGGCCTGTTCGTCGCGGTCGCGCTCGCGATCGGCACGCTCGGCACCGCCGCCGTCGCAGGCCACCAGATCGCGATCAACGTCGCGTCGATCACGTTCATGGTCGCGCTCGGCATCGCGATGGCGACGACCGTGCGCGTCGGCCACGCGGCCGGCCGCGCCGACCCGCACGGCGTGCGCGTCGCCGGGCTCGTCGGCATCGGCCTGACGCTCGCGACGCAGAGCGTCTCGACCGGCCTCATGTTGAGCGCGGCGCCGCGCATCGCGGCGCTGTACACGTCCGACGCGGCGGTCGCCGCGCTCGCGGCGCAGCTGCTCGTGCTGGCCGGCCTGTTCCAGTTCTCCGACGGCGTGCAGGCGGCCGCGAACGGCGCGCTGCGCGGGCTCAAGGACACGCGCGTGCCGATGCTGATCACGACGTTCGCGTACTGGGGCGTCGGCATGCCGGTCGGCGCGTGGCTCGCGTTCCGCGCCGGGCTCGGCGCGCGCGGCATGTGGATCGGCCTGATCGCGGGCTTGAGCACGGCCGCGCTGCTGCTGTCGTGGCGCTTCCTGCGGCTCGCGCGCGCGTGTGCGCCGGCGCGTCCGAGCGAGATGTCGCGCCCGCGGTTTATCGAGTAGGCTGGCCGGTGTGCCGCCGCTGCGCGGTGCAAGGAGCGAGTGATGGCGAACGAACGACGCGGCGTGATCCGCGGATTCTTCCGCGGCGTGTGGAACACGCTGAACTTCACGCGGCGGCTGGTCTTCAATCTGATCTTCCTCGTGCTGCTGGTCGCATTCGTCGCCGCGTTCTTCGCCGGCCGCGTGACGCTGGCGCCGCGCACCACGCTCGTGCTCGATCCGAAGGGTGCGATCGTCGAGCAGTACTCGACCGACCCGAGCCGGCGCGCGCTCGCCAACGTCACCGGCGGCGAGAGCGACGAGGTGCAGCTGCGCGACCTGCTGCGCGTGATCGACACCGCCGCGAAGGACGCGCGCATCGAGCGCCTCGTGCTCGTGCCGGACGACATCGCGCGCGCCGGCCTCGCGACGCTGCGCGAGCTCGGCGCCGCGCTGGATCGCTTCAAGGCGGCCGGCAAGACGGTCGTCGCGGTCTCCGGCGGCATGAGCCAGAGCCAGTACCTGCTCGCCGCGCACGCGAACCGCATCCTGCTCGATCCCGAAGGCTCGGTCGTGCTGGAAGGATTCGCGAACTACCGCAGCTACTTCAAGGACGCGCTCGACAAGCTCGGCGTGCAGGTGCACCTGATCAAGGTCGGCACGTTCAAGTCCGCGGCCGAGCCGTACGTGCTGAATCAGGCGTCGGACGCGGCGAAGGAGGCCGACGGCTACTGGATGGGCGGGCTCTGGCAGGCGTACCTCGACGAGATCGCCGCGCTGCGCAAGCTCGACGCGGCCGCGCTCGGCGACGACATCGCGCACTACGACGAGCGCGTCGCCGCGGACGGCGGCGACCTCGCCAAGCTCGCGCTCGACCAGAAGCTCGTCGACCAGATCGCCACGCGCGCCGAGGCACGCGCGCTGCTGCGCGCGCAGGGCGTCGCCGAAGGCAGCGACGGCTTCCGTCAGATCGACTTCAAGAAGTATCTCGCCGCGCTCGGCCCGGACACGCTCGCACGCCTCGCCGCGAACCAGGTCGCCGTCGTCGTCGCGGAGGGCGAGATCGTGCCCGGCGAGCAGGCGCCGGGCACGATCGGCGGCAGGTCGACCGCGCAGCTGCTGCGCGCCGCGCGCGAGGATGCGAAGGTCAAGGCGATCGTGCTGCGCGTCGACTCGCCGGGCGGCGACGCCGGCGCGTCGGAGCTGATCCGTCGCGAAGTCGCGCAGACGCGCGCGGCCGGCAAGCCGGTCGTCGTCTCGATGGGCGACGTCGCCGCGAGCGGCGGCTACTGGATTTCGATGGACGGCGACGAGATCTGGGCGCAGCCGACGACGATCACCGGCTCGATCGGCATCTTCGGCCTGTTCGTGACGATTCCGGACACGCTCGCGAAGATCGGCGTCCACACCGACGGCGTCGGCACGACGCCGCTCGCCGGCACGCTCGACGTGCGGCGCCCGTTGTCGCCGCAGCTCGAGTCGATCCTGACCAGCGTGATCCGGCGCGGCTACGCCGAGTTCATCGGCCGCGTCGCGAACGCGCGCGGCAAGACGCCGGAGCAGATCGACGCGATCGCGCAAGGCCGCGTCTGGAGCGGCAGCCAGGCGCAGGAGCGCGGGCTCGTCGACAAGCTCGGCGGTCTCGGCGACGCGATCGCCGCCGCGGCGGCACGCGCGAAGCTCGGCGGCGATTATCAAGTGCGCTACGTCGAGCGCGAGATGAGCCCCTGGGAGCGGCTCGCGCTGAGCTTCGGCGGCAGCGCCGCGCTCGCGCGGATCGCGCATTGGGCCGGCGTCGCGCTGCCGGCCGGCTTCGTCGACGAGGCCGATCTGCGCCAGGTCGGCGCGGTCGTCGCGACGCTGCGCCACCAGCGCTACGGCGCGTTCGCACAGTGCTTCTGCGAATCGCCATAGCGGTCGTTCGCGCGCGGCCGAGGTCGGCCGCGCCGGCACGGCGGCGCGCGAAACAGGCGAGCGCGGCTGCGTCGGTGCGGCCCGGTCGTGCGCGGCTGCGCCGGCGGCCGTGCGCGGGTGCCGCACGGCCGATGCGGATCGTGTGGTGCCGTTCGACGACCGCGTACGCGCATCGCCGCGCCGGTGTCGCCCGGCGAGCGGCCGCTACACGGCCGACGGTCGCGGCGAAGCGCACGGCGCGTGCGCGCGTGCCGCGCCGAACGTGCCGCCGGCGCGCGTGGAGACGGACCGCGGCGGCGACTCAGCCGCCGCCGTCGTCGATCGCCTTCTCGCGCGCCTTGGCCGCGTCGTCGACGGTCTTCTGCACGTCCTTGGCTTTCTGCAGCGCCTTCAACTGATCGTCCAACGCGGTCTTCCGCTTCGCGTCGGGTGGCGCGGCGGTGTGGCGGTCGGCGTCGGCGGAGCCGCCGGAGCAGGCGGCGAGCGCGACGACGAGCGGCACGAGAGCGAGCGGGCGAGCCATGGCGTGCTCCTGGCGGGCGGATTGATTTAGAGTCTGCGCCCGGCGCGTCGACGCGGACAAGCAACAGGAGCGGACGATGACGAATCCGTCACGCTGGCGGCTCGACGGCAAGGCCGCGCTCGTGACCGGCGCGAGCCGCGGCATCGGCCTCGCCTGCGCGCGCGAGCTCGCTGAGCTCGGCGCCGACGTGCTGCTCGTCGCACGCGACGAGGCCGCGCTCGAGCTCGCGCGCGCCGAGCTCGAGGACGAGTTCGACGAGCGCCGCTTCCACGCGTTCGCGGCCGACGTGTCCGACCGCGAGCAGCGGCTCGAGATCTTCGACTGGATCACCGACCTCGACGTCGACCTCTCGCTGCTCGTCAACAACGTCGGCGGCAACGTGTCGAAGCCGGCGCTCGACTACGCGCTCGACGAAGTGCGCGCGCTGGTCGAGACGAACGTGCTCGCCGCGTTCGAGATCTGCCGGCTCGCGCATCCGCATCTCGCCGAGCACGGCAGCGCGGCGATCGTCAACGTCGGCTCGGTGTCCGGGCTGACGCACGTGCGCACCGGCGCGCCGTACGGCCTGACCAAGGCCGCGCTGCACCAGCTGACGCGCAATCTCGCCTGCGAATGGGCCGAGGACGGCATCCGCGTGAACGCGGTCGCGCCGTGGTACATCCGCACGCGCCGTACCGAGGAGCCGCTCGCCGACCCGGACTACCTCGACGAGGTGCTCGCGCGCACGCCGATGGGCCGCATCGGCGAGCCCGAGGAAGTCGCCGCCGCGGTCGCATTCCTGTGCCTGCCGGCGTCGAGCTACGTGACCGGCGAATGCATCGCCGTCGACGGCGGTTTTCTGCGCTACGGATTCTGACCGGCGGCCGCTTGGCCCGCCGCACGGCCGCGCGGCGCGCCGCGATCCGTGTCGGCCGGCGCGCCGATGCCGGGCCGGGATTCGCCGCGTAGCGGCTTCGCCGGCGGAGCGGCGGGCCGGCAAATGCGATCGCCCGCGGCGGCGCCGTCGCAGCGACGTCGCGCTTCGCGCCGAATGCGCAGCCGCACGCGCATTGCCGAGTCGGCTCGCGGCGCGGCGCGGCGGAGTCGCACGGCGGTCGCCGCCGCGGGCTCGCGCCGGCCGCTGCGATGCGCGTGCGGCGCGCAGTCGCGCCGCCGCATCGCGTTCCGAGCGGCGCCGGCATCGACAGCCGAAAACGGCGAGTCCGGTGCGGCCGGCCGCGTTAGCATCCCGACATGGCCGCTTCGTCCGACCATCCGTTCCTCGACCCGCGCGTCTGCGAGCGCGCGCGGCTGACGCGCGACGCGCGCTTCGACGGCCTGTTCTTCACCGCGGTCACCTCGACCGGCATCTACTGCCGGCCGGTCTGCCCGGCGCCGCTGCCGAATGCGCGCAACGTGCGCTATTACGACAGCGCCGCGGCGGCGGCCGCGGTCGGCTTCCGGCCGTGCCTGCGCTGCCGGCCCGAAGCCGCGCCCGGCTCGCCGCTACACCGCGCGCGGAGCGAGCTCGTCGCCGGCGCGCTGCGCCTGATCGAACAGGGCGCACTCGACGAGGGCTCGCTGCCGCAGCTGGCCGCGCGCGTCGGCGTCGGCGAGCGCCATCTGCGCCGCGTGTTCGCCGACGAGCTCGGTGCGAGCCCGCTCGACGTCGCGGCGACGCGGCGGCTGCTGTTCGCCAAGCAGCTGATCGGCGAGACCGCGCTGCCGATGACCCGCATCGCGCAGGCCGCGGGCTACGCGAGCCTGCGTCGCTTCAACGCGGCGTTCCGCGATGCGTACGGCAAGCCGCCGCGCGAGATCCGGCGTGCGCGCGCCGCGTTCGCCGCCGCGCGCGCCGACGAACTCGTGCTGCGCCTGCCGTACCGCGCGCCGTACGACTTCCGCCATCTCGCGGAGTTCTACGCGCGCCGCGCGATTCCCGGCGTCGAAGCCGTCGACGCGGACGGATATCGCCGCAGCGTCGTGCTCGACGGCACGCCGGGATGGTTCTCGATCGGGCCGATCGACGGCGATTCGGCGCTCGCCCTGCGCGTGCATCATGCCAAGCCCGGCGCGCTCGGCGCGCTCACCGCGCGCGTGCGGCGCATGTTCGACGTCGATGCCGATCCGCGCGCGCTCGCCGCCGCGTTCCGGCGCGACGCGCTGCTCGCGCCGGCGATCCGGCGCTGGCCGGGCCAACGCCTGCCCGGCGCGTGGGACGGTTTCGAGCTCGCCGTGCGCGCGGTGCTCGGCCAGCAGGTCAGCGTCGCCGCCGCGCGCACACTCGCCGCGCGCGTCGCCGCGACGTACGGCATGCCGTTCGCGGCCGGCCGCGCGGCCGGCCTGCACACGCTGTTCCCGCCGCCGGAGCGACTGGTCGATGCGCCGCTCGAGACGCTCGGCATCACGCGCGCACGAGCGGCGACGATCCGCGCGCTGGCCGGCGCGGTGCTCGACGGACGCGTGCGGTTCCGCGCCGAGCAGCCGCTCGCAGCGCTGGAGAGCGAGCTCGTCGCGTTGTCCGGCATCGGTCCGTGGACCGCGCACTACGTCGCGATGCGCGCGTTGGCGCAGCCGGACGCGTTTCCGGCCGCGGACCTGATCCTGCGCCGCGTGGCCGGTCGTGGACGCATGCTGTCCGTGCGCGAGCTCGCGGCGACGAGCGAAGCCTGGCGGCCGTGGCGCGCGTACGCGGTGATGCTGCTCTGGCGCAGCGCGTGACGCACCGAAACCCGACGGAGACGACGATGCACTACGACTATCTCGAAACGCCGATCGGCCGCCTGCTGCTCGCGGGCGACGAACAAGGGCTGCATTACGTCGAGTTCGACGACGCGCGGCAGGGCGCGCGCATCGCGCCGCACTGGCGGCGCGGCCGCGCGACGCTCGCCGCGGCGTTCGAACAGCTCGAGGCGTACTTCGCCGGCGAGCGGCACACGTTCGATCTTCCGCTCGCCGCGCACGGCACGGCGTTCCGCAAGCGCGTCTGGGACGAGCTCGCGCGGATTCCGTACGGCGAAACGATCAGCTACGGCGAGCTCGCGCGGCGCATCGGCGCCGCGGCGGCGAGCCGCGCGGTCGGCGCCGCGAACGGCGCGAACCCGCTGCCGATCGTCGTGCCGTGCCACCGCGTGATCGGCGCGAACGGCACGCTGACCGGCTTCGGCGGCGGGCTGCCGACGAAGCAGTGGCTGCTGGAGCACGAACGGCGCCATGCAAAACGGCCGGCGCTCGCACCGAGCTGACCGGCGCCACGGCGCGGCCCGGCGCGCGGCGCCGCTGCCGCGCAGTTATCCACACCGTCTGTGGACAACGCGCTGGATAAGTCTGTGGACCGATGCGCGCGGACCCTGCGATCCAGCGGTCGCGTACGCTTCGTCGAAGATTTCGCCAGCCGCGCGCCGGTCGGCAGCCGCGCAGGCGCTCGCGCACCGACTGCGCCTCGCGCCTGAGCGGCGGCTCGTCGTTCATCGACGCGCTGTGGATGCGGCGCGCGAGGCCGTCGAAGCGATCCTGCAGATACGCGCCGGCCTCGCGCGGCGCGGCCTCGTGGATTCGTCGTCGACCCGGACGTACGCGCCGGCCGCGGATGCGGGCGGCGCGCCGGCGCGCGCGGCCGGCGCGCACACGTGTGAGTCCGAATCGTCGAGCACCGCGTCCGGCACCGCCGCGCCGTCGGTCGCAGCCGCGGCACCGACGCCGGCACCCGCGGATCGTCGGCGAGCTGCAGGCGCTGCTGGCGCTCGGCGGCGCCGCACGAACGGTCCTGAAAACGAATCGAGCCGTCCGCCGCCGTGCATCGGTAACGCGCTCGCGCCGGCGTGGCCGCGGCGAGCGCGAGCAGCGCGATCAGCCGGCGGAGCGGCGCAGCGCGCATCGGCGCAGCCGACGCCGCGCGGCGCCGCGCCGGCTCACCACGGCAACGTGCGGCCGAGATGGAAATAGCCGCCGTTCGGGCCGTCGGCGCCGATCAGCGCGAGCTCGACGCTCGTCTTCGCGCCTTCGACGACGTCGAGCTCGCCTTCGCCGCGATTCATGTCGGTCTTCACGTAGCCCGGGTGGATCGCGTTGACCTTGATCGGCGTGTCGCGCAGCTCGTGCGCGAGCTGCACGGTCCATGCGTTGACCGCGCTCTTCGACACGTTGTAGGCCGGCAGCTTGAAGTCGTAGATCGGCGAGGCCGGATCCGAGTGCAGCGTCAGCGAGCCGAGGATGCTCGACACGTTGACGATGCGGCCGGCCGCGGATTGCCGCAGCAGCGGCAGGAACGCCTGCGTGACCGCGACGAGGCCGAACAGGTTCGTCTCGAACGTGCGCCGCCAGACGTCGAGCGTCTGCTCGGACGGCTTCTTCGCGAAGTCGTCGAGCAGCACGCCGGCGTTGTTGACGAGGATGTCGAGCCGGCCGTGCGCGCGCTCGACCGACTGCGCCGCGGCGGCGACGGTCGCCGCGTCGGTCACGTCGATCGCGATCGCGTCCGCGGCGAGATCCTCGTCGCGCAGCGTCTGCGCGGCGGCTCGTCCGTGGGCGAGATCGCGCGCGCCGACGAGCACGTGCACGCCGTTGCGAGCGAGCTGCCGCGCGGTCTCGAAGCCGATGCCGCGCGTCGCGCCGGTGATCAAAGCGATTTTCTGGGTCATGGTGCTCTCTGCGTCGGAAGAAGGCCGTCCGCATCGCCGCGGCTCGGCATGGGATCAATGGCTCGCGGCGGGCAGCGACGGCGGCGCCGCCGGTTCGGCCGGCTGCGCGCGGCGCGCACGGCGGCCGCGCACGAGCAGGTAGAACACCGGCGTCAACAGCAGGCCGAAGAACGTCACGCCGAGCATGCCGGAGAACACCGCGACGCCCATCGCGCGGCGCATCTCGGCGCCGGCGCCGGTCGAGGTCACGAGCGGCACGACGCCCATGACGAACGCGAGCGACGTCATCAGGATCGGGCGCAGGCGCAGCCGGCACGCGTCGAGCACGGCCTGCCAGACCGGCTCGCCGAGCTCCTCGCGGTCCTTCGCGAACTCGACGATCAGGATCGCGTTCTTGCAGGCGAGGCCGACCAGCACGATCAGGCCGATCTGCGTGAAGATGTTGTTGTCGCCGCCGGAGACGAGCACGCCCATGATCGCGCAGAGCAGGCACATCGGCACGATCAGCACGACGACGAGCGGCAGCGAAAGGCTCTCGTATTGCGCGGCGAGCACGAGGAACACGAGCAGCACGACGAGCGGAAAGATGTAGACCATCGTATTGCCGGCGAGGATCTGCTGATAGGTCAGGTCCGTCCATTCGTAGGTCGTGCCGTTCGGCAGCTCCTCGGCGAGCACCTGCTCGATCGCGGCCTGCGCCTGGCCGCTGCTGTAGCCGGGCGCCGGCGCGCCGTTCAGCTCCGCGGCGAGATAGCCGTTGTAGTGCGGCACGCGGTCCGGGCCGGAGGTCTCGCGCGCGGTCACGAAGCTCGCCAGCGGGATCATGTCGCCGCGCGCGTTGCGCGTCCGCAAGCGGCCGATGTCGTCGGCGGTCAGCCGGAAGCCGGGCTGCGCCTGCGCATTGACCTGATACGTGCGGCCGAACAGGTTGAAGTCGTTGACGTAGAGCGCGCCGAGGTACATCTGCATCGTATCGTAGATGTTCTGCAGCGACACGCCGGCGGCCTTCGCCTTCTCGCGATCGACCTCGACGTCGATCTGCGGCACGTTGACCTGGAAGCCGGAGAACACGCCGGTCAGCTCCGGCCGCCGGCTCGCCTTCGCGATGACGTTCTGCAGCTGCTTGTACAGCTCGTTCGCGCCGAGGTTCGCGCGGTCCTCGATCTGCAGCTTGAAGCCGCCGATCGTGCCGAGCCCGTTGACCGGCGGCGGCGGGAAGATCGCGATGAACGCGTCCTGGATCTTCGCGAACTCGGCGTTCATCGACGTCGCGATCGCGCCGGCCGAACGCGACGGATCGCGGCGTTCGTCGAACGGCTTCAACGTCGTGAACGCGATGCCGTAGTTCGTCGCGTTCGTGAAGCCGTTGATCGACAGGCCCGGGAACGCCGGCACGTCCTGCACGCCGGGCGTCTTCAGCGCGATCTCGCCCATGCGCTTGATCACGTCCGCGGTGCGGTCGAGCGTCGCCGCATCCGGCAGCTGCGCGAAGCCGACCAGGTACTGCTTGTCCTGCGCCGGCACGAAGCCGGCCGGCGTGCGCGAGAAGCCGTACGCGGTCAGCGCGATCAGCCCGACGTAGACGACGAGCGCGACCGAGCTGCGGCCGAGCACGCGGCCGACGGTGCCGACGTAGCCGTGCGACGCGCGCGTGAAGAAGCGGTTGAACGGACGGAAGAACCAGCCGAGCGCGGCGTTCAGGAAGCGCGTGAACGCGTCCGGCGGCGCGTCGCGCGCGCGCAGCAGCACGGCCGACAGCGCCGGCGACAGCGTCAGCGAGTTGAACGCGGAGATCACCGTCGAGATCGCGATCGTCAGCGCGAACTGCTTGTAGAACTGGCCGGACAGGCCGCTGATGAA